>CAJQQJ010000041.1 GCA_905480445.1 uncultured Alphaproteobacteria bacterium
ACCATGAACGCGACAGCCTCGACCCGCAACCAGTTTATCTCAGCGCTGACCAGGGTCGCCCAAAGCGGTGAAAACCCCAAAAGCTTAACTGCTGAATTGCGCATGGCGCTTTTAGCTTTTGCTTCAGAAACTCCTGACAACTTAGCTTGTGCAGAAAAAATTGAGGTTGGTGTTGCTGGTGAAGCAACAGGAATCAAGCTGGTGGGGCAAGACCGATTGATGAGCGACATTGCTTATCATGTAGAAGACCTTCCAATGCCAGCGGCAGTAAAGGAAGCTTTGCCGGATATGTCGGAGAGCGATTGGGACAGCTACACGCGTTTCATGACCTTGGTCTGTTGTTTGCTGGAAAAGGATTCCTGAGCCAAGGGCCATGCATTGCTTCATTGCCAGCTATCGCACTGCCTCCTATAGTTTCGATTGTTAAAATCAGCCATCTGGCTCCAACCTTTGAAACCACCTCAAATTTATGCCTGCTAATCGTCCGCTTTGGCTCTTGCTCGCACCCTACATTTTCCTGGTTCTTTGGGCTGGGGGCTATGTGGTGGCCAAGATTGGGTTGCAATTTACCTCGCCGATGGTTTTGCTCGGCCTGCGCTTTGCTTGTGTGGTGGTCATCATGGCTGTGCTCTTTGTTTTCATTCGGCCCCCTTTGCCCAAAACTAAGGCTGACTGGGCGCATCTGGCCTTTGTCGGTTTTCTGGTCCAAACGGTCTACTTCGGCGTGGCATACCTAGCCTTTGCCAATGGTGTTGCAGCCGGGACGGCGGCAGTGATCATGGCGCTGCAACCGATCCTAGTGGCGATTATCGCGCCGCGCTGGAATGGTGAACAGATTAACTGGCGGCAATGGGGTGGGCTGGTGATTGCACTCGCCGGAGCAACGGCTGTGATCGTATCGAGATTAGAGATCGGGCCACCACCCTTGCTCGGTTTCTTGTACGCTGTCATCGCACTTTTAGGCATCACCTTTGCAACGCTGTGGGAAAAGCGTTTTGGCCTTTCCCACCACCCTGTAACCGCCAACCTCATTGGCTACGCCGCGGGCCTGCTCGGGCTTTTGCCTTTGTTGTTGATGCAAGGGATTGAGCCGATCAACTGGACTTGGACCTTCGCGGCGGCTTTCGCCTATCTGGTCATTGGTAACTCAGTTATCGCCGTCGGTTTACTGTTGGCCATGATCCGTGTTGGGGAAGTTTCTAAAGTTTCCGCCATGCTGTTTCTGGTGCCACCGTTGACAGCGCTGATTGCTTGGTTGTTACTCGGCGAAGTGATGCCACCGGTTGCCTGGATCGGTATTCTAGTCGCTGGTTTTGGTGTTTGGGTTGCAACCAGGAAGTAAGGCTGAAACAGCAATCAAGGTGACAAGTCGTAGATTTGCTTTCATACTCGCCACAACATCCAGGTGTTATCGGTTACGCCTTATCGCAGGAGGTGCGCAATCTTGGCCAGCTATCAATCTTATGTCATCTGCACCTGTCCAAGGAGTGGTAGCACTTTATTATGCCGGCTCTTGGCTGCGACCGGCACAGCTGGAAATCCTGATTCCTATTTTCATAGCCCCAGTTTGAACGATTGGTGGGATGATCTCGCTTTGCCGCCGACCCGGCCTCAGTCAGAAGTGGAGATGTTAGGTACAATTTTTGCAGCAGCTCGGGAGCAGGGAACCACTAACACTGGTATCTTTGGTTTGCGGCTACAGCGACACAGTTTTGATTTCTTTATCGAGAAAACTGGCGTCCTCTTTCCGGGACTGAGCTCAGACGCTGAGCGGTTTGAGGCGGCCTTTGGTGCCACGTTGTTCATTTACCTGACACGAGAGAACAAGCTTGAACAAGCAATTTCCTACGTTAAGGCATCCCAAACAGGGCTTTGGCATCAGGCACCGGATGGAACAGAGTTAGAGCGGCTTTCGGCACCACAAGAACCTGTTTATGATGGGGGGAAAATCGCACAACACCTCAATGAGCTAACGGCGCTCGACGAAGGCTGGAGAGACTGGTTTACTCAAGAAAGCATCAATGCCATGCGGATTACATACGAAGAGCTTTCCGCCGATCCGACCACTGTTCTGGCTACCATCCTTGAACAACTAGGTCTGGACGCGGCAACCGCCAAAGGGATCGATCCAGGTGTGGCCAAATTGGCCGATGCAATCAGCCGAAATTGGGCTGAACGTTTTCTTGCGGAACAGGTGACAGGCTAGATTTCTAACCCTTTCCTTTTCTGATTTCCGAACAGCTTATGCAAGGCATGCCAATGAGATTTTTACCTCTAACTATGTTCTGGGCCTTAGGGGTCATTTGGGGCTCCAACTTTATCTATATGAAGTGGGCTGCTGAGGTCATTTCACCGGAACAGGTGGTGCTACTGAGGATCCTGTTTGGTCTGATTCCAGTGGCGGTTTACGCCTGGTGGAAGAGCGCGTTGAAGTGGGCACACATGCGCCATCTCGGACACTTTTTGGTCATGGCTGTAGTTGGGGTTATCGCCTATTACTATGGTTTCGCGAAGGGTTCGTCGCTTTTGCTGTCCAGTGTGACTGGTGCGCTCAGCGGTTTGACACCTATTGTGTCGTTTGTCCTGGCTTTCCTCCTTCTGCGCGAAGAGAAGGTTACGCTCCTTAAAGGCCTCGGCATTCTATTGGGTTTTGTCGGTGTGACGCTTATCGCCCGACCATTTGCCGCTGACTTAGCAGCAAGCAACCTGGAAGGTGTCATCTATGCCGGGATTGGGTCACTGGGTGTTGGGGCGTCATTTGTTTATGTGAAGCGTTACCTCCTACCGCTCAATATTTCGGCTCCTGCATTGATCACTTACCAGCTAAGTCTCAGCCTGATCATTGTATCATTCATCATCAGTTGGGAAGGTATTGGTGCGGTCTGGGGAAGCCCTCATGTCGCTGCTGGCTTAGTGCTAGGATTGGGGTTATTAGGCACCGGTTTTGCCTACATCATTTACTATTACGAGACCTCAGTATAAGGCCTATTTTCCCGTCTGACATTACCGAATTAGCGATGGATTTCCAGTAGGATCAGTTATTTGCAACTTTTAGGGTTGGATATAGCCAATTAGGCATGGTTTCACGCCCCATTTCTGGGTTTTGGCCGCACTTATCCAGCAGAAGCCGAGTC
>CAJQQJ010000042.1 GCA_905480445.1 uncultured Alphaproteobacteria bacterium
AAGGGCTGAATGACAGCCAAAAAGCTGACCTGAAGGCCAAATTTTCACGCATGGATGCGCTCGCCAGGACCAGTCAGGCGATCCGGGCAAAAGCGTTTGATATTTCTGAACACTATCGCCAGCATTGGCAGGGCACAGGCTTTAAGGCGCAGTTGGTTGCACCGACGAAAGCTTCTGCAGTTCGCTTCAAAGAAACGCTTGACGAGATTGGGCATGTATCAAGCGCCATAGTTATATCGCCCCCCGATGAAAATGAGGGGAATGAAGAGCCTGATAAAGAGTCCAAGGACCTGGTGCGTGCCTTTTGGACAAAGATGATGGCGCAGTACAAGACTGAAGATGAGTACAACCGCCAGATTATTGATGCGTTCAAAGGTTCCGGCGACCCGGAAATCCTGATCGTGGTGTCCAAGCTCTTGACAGGGTTCGATGCGCCCAGAAACACAGTGCTTTATGTCTGCAAGTCACTGCGTGAACACAACCTTCTTCAGGCAATCGCCCGTGTAAATCGTCTCTATGAGGGCGATGGAGCTGAGAAACAGTTCGGCTTTATCATCGACTATGAAGGTTTGTTGGGGGAGTTGGACAAGGCGCTGACAACCTACAGCGCATTCGAGGGGTATGAGGCATCGGACCTTGTCGGCACGGTCCATGACGTGCGTGCCGAGATTGCGAAACTACCCCAGCTGCATAACCAGCTTTGGGACCTGTTCAAATCCATCAAAAACAAGAAGGATATGGAACAGTTCGAGCAGTTCTTGGCCGATGAGGCTATTCGGCACGAGTTCTATGAACGGCTTCGGGCATTCAGCCGTTGCCTGCATATCTCATTGTCTTCGGACAAGTTGCTCGATGTGTTCGATGAAACTAAAATCGATGCGATGAAGCGGGACTGGAAGCAGTTCTCGGAACTGCGGAGGGCTGTGCAGCTCCGTTATCAGGAAACTGTCGATGTCAAAGAGTTTGAACCCAAGATTCAGAAGCTGCTCGATGACCATGTCGTCGCCATGCCCGCTGAGACCATTATCGAAATGGTCAATATCAATGACCCCGAAGCACTGAATGCGGTTGTTGAGGAACGTGGTGTTTCGACGGCATCAAAAGCCGACCGTATCGCCAGTGCGACACGCCGTACCATTACAGAAAAAATGGAAGAAGACCCCAGCTTCTATCAGCGCTTCTCAGAGATGCTGGCGGAAACGATCAGGGATTATCGCGAAAAACGGATATCTGAACGTGAATACCTGAACAACGTCATTGATCTGGCGAGCAAGGTTGCCCGGAAGGATCATGGCCGTGCGATACCGGATGCCATCAAGGGCAATGATGATGGACAGGCGTTTTTTGGTGTTCTCGAAGGGTCATTGAATAAGGCGGGCGGGGAAGCCTTGGCTGCCGACGATGTGGCAGAAATATCCCTGGCAATTATCGAGTTGATAAAGGCGCACCACATCGTGGATGTCTGGTCCAACGATATTGCGCAAAACAACATGCGTAACGCTATTGATGATTACTTCTTCGATACGTTGCGCGATGAAAAGGGTATCGACCTGCCGGTAGAAGTGCTTGATGACCTTGAACAGAAAGTCATGGACCTTGCCCGAGCGAGGTTCCCAGGATGAGCCGGGAGGCTGGGTACATAAAGTACGGTCAGCATCTGATTGAGTTTGATGTCGTGCGGAGAGAGCGCTCGACCTTGCAGATATCGGTTGATCCGGATGCGAGTGTTGAGGTGGTTGCTCCAATGGGCGCGAGCTTGGATGCAATCTGCGAGAAGGTTCGAAAGAGAGCGGCTTGGGTCAGACGCCAGCAGCGTTACTTTATTCAATTCCTGCCCCGCACGCCGGAACGTCGGTATGTCTCGGGAGAGACGCATCTCTATCTTGGGCGCCAATATCGCCTGAAGGTGGTCCCTCATATTCAGGCGTCCGTCCGAATGACGCGCGGTTTTATCCTCGTGCAAAGTCACAGCCCTGATAATGTTGAAATCACACGTAAGCTGGTTGAGGAGTGGTACAAGGAACGTGCACTGATAAAGCTCAGTGAAAGACTGGAGGTGAACCTTTTGCGCTTTCCTGTTCCAGAAGCGTATCGTCCAAAAGCGATGATCGTTCGCCAGTTGAGTCAACGATGGGGTTCAATGTCTCCCGGCTCTCGGCTTTTGTTAAATCGCCGCCTAATCGAAGCGCCGACGGATACTGTTGATTACGTTATCACGCACGAACTTTGCCACATCTCCGAGCCTAATCATGGCCCGAAGTTTTTCAGCTTACTTGATCGCGTCATGCCGGACTGGCGGAAGAGAAAAGATAGGCTTGAAAAGGTTATGGCCTAAGGGTGAATGGCTAGTGATGTAGTTTTTATCAGCTGGTGGTTCTTTTAATTTTTGTCGTCACTTGTTTTTGTTCGGTCTTGCCTTCGGCTTTTTCGGCAAGGCGATTTTCCTCAAGGAGCTCTTTTGCGCGGCCCTCAATCTTTGCGCGGCGAGCGGGTGAAAGTCTGTTCATAATTGACTTAAGTGTTCGCGCCATTGTCGAGCTCTCTCTTTTCATAAACATTTGTTATCCTGTTGCCGTCCCAAGCGTAGCAGAGATGGCGTTCTTGCCTGCCGTTCGATAATAGACGAGGGCGGAACACGGCAACGCATTCACCGCCCTCCTGTCGGACGCTGTCATAAGCGATGCCATTCGAGCCTTCTTTGCGAAGCGCCTTCGCTAGATGCTGACCAGCCGCGTAGTTGTCGTTGTGGTAGACGAGGGGTTGGGTGGCCCTCTGTCCTCTCAGGTCGTGCAACTCGCCATCGAGATCGGTCACGTAGACCCGCATGTCGAGTTCCATGTGCTCTTGCTTTGTCGCCCGCATGAACCGTTCGCGATGATGTCTGGTTTCGGCGATGGCCGTTTCCAGATTATTCGCGGCGTAGAACACGCCGTAGGTGCCGTCGGAAAACCGGCTCCCTTCTGGATTAAGGTGAGTAAACGCCGCCATGATAATGCTGGTGCCCGGCCCGCTGATGCGCTCTTCCGGCGAGACGAGGCTGATCTCACCGACTTCATTACGCAGTCTGGGATTGGTCATGGACTCCAGTTCGAAGATAGCTTCCAGGTCATCTGGCTCTGTCACGCGCTCGAAGAGCGCAATCGGCGGAAACCGGCTGGGGATGATCCGCCAGCATGGTTTCCACGCGGTATGAGCAACAGAAACCGTCATGCCCAGCCGCCTCTCTGGGCGTCGAGGTACTGTCTGACCACAAACAGGTCAGCAACCTGACCGGACAGCATCCTGTCGAGGGCCGATTGACCGGCAAAGATCGGGGTTTCATTTGGGCGCTTCACCCATTCATCGGCCGCTTTTTCATTTGGCAGCAGAATTTGCAGCGCCTTGTAGACACCAAGGATGTAGGAGATGCGCTCCAGCGTGTCCTTTGGCAGTGCAGTGTTCTGGTCCTTCTTCCACTTGAAGAAGGTAGACCTCGCGGTCACTCCAAGCAGAGTCATTTGCTCGTCAACGTCAAGCTGCCAGAGATCCGCTATGCGAAAGAACGTGCGCAAGGCCGGACCTGATAGGCCCTTGCGATCAATCACTTTAGATGGGCGTTGTTGCGAAGGCATGATAAAACTCCAAAAATGTCTCTCAATAACAATATAGTCTATATGTGGACTTTTGCAAGGGGCGGGTTGTCAAACTAAAAGAAGCCCCGCCATTGCTGACGGGGCTTC
>CAJQQJ010000043.1 GCA_905480445.1 uncultured Alphaproteobacteria bacterium
GGCAAGCCAGCACACAGCGGTAAGGAAACGCCTTGGCACCAGGACGGTGACTACTATCCAATCAGACCATTGGAAACGCTGACACTTTGGATCCCTTTGGATGATGTTACGGAAGAAAATGGTCCAATGCGGTTTATTCCAGGGTCACACAAAGCCCATGAGCTTGTCTCCCATTCTTGGGTCGAAGGTGGCAACAAGACTATCAATCTTGTGACGGATAGCGAGCATTTCAATGAAGCGGAATCTGAGGATCTCATCCTGGAAGCAGGGCAGGTCTCGTTCCACGATGTCTACATGATCCATGGATCGAAGGCCAACCGAACAGACAAGCGCCGTGCTGCCTTTATTGTGCGCATGATGCCTGCGACCTCACACTATAACCACGCATTAGGTGCAGAGATTGGAAAGGATCATGCCCATCACGGTTATGGCACGAGGCCACTCTATTTGGTTCGCGGTAAAGATGCCTGCGGTAAGAATGATTTCACGATTGGTCATTGATGAAATCCCTTCAACGCCAAGACATCCTGCCAGAACAGGTCCTGCCTGACGCAGAAGAACTGCTGTCCTTTGGGGTGGAGCTCGCTGGTTCTATTCAAGTTGGCTCGTCGGCATTCCTTTCACAAAAGGCGGTGGCATCAGAAACGGAATACAAATGGGCTTGTGCCAACCAGTCTGAGGTCATGGTGCATTCTCAGATTGGCTACCGTGATCCTGATAAAACCAAAAGAGCCTACCGAGAAATCTGGGAGAAAGCAGGTGAGAAGAACGCTCGCGTTGATCGTTACGGGATCTGTCTCGACTGGTCGATGGGGTTCAAGCCTGAAGACCGTAAAAAGGCGCAAAAGGGTACGGGACTTATTCTTGGTTCTGAAGAAGCCTTTGCTGAACTGACTGATCAGGCTCCTGTGGCCCCTCACTTCGGTGACTTTGTGATTGGAATGCCAGCAGCTGTAGAGAACACAGCGGCAGCTCTAAAAGCAGGCTCGACAGCGATTGGCAATCTTGGACAGTACTTTACCTTTCGCCTGCCAGGCTGGGATAATGATGTTGAAGATACAGCGGCGACGGTTAAGGCACTAGCGTTGGCGGCAGCACAACCTGTTGATATACTTATACACTCCAATTTAGACGACGGTTTCGCGGCTTTGTTCACAGACTTGGCTTGCAGTCTTGGCGCTGTTTTACTTGAGCAATATATTGTTGATGATTTGATTGGTGGTAAATCAACACATTGTTACGGCCATTCATTTTCTGAGCCTTTCAAGCGTCTGGCTTTCCAGCTTGCGTTGGGTCGTGTTTCACGCAGCCCTGGATCTATGGTTTACGGCAATACAGTGGCTTACGAAGGAGAAGGATTGGAAAACTATGCTGCTCTGTCGGCTTATCTTTCTATTGACGCTGCAGCGCAAAGGGAACGACCTACAGGCCACGCAATAAACCCAGTGCCGATTACTGAGGCTGTTCGAATTCCTGATATCGACGAAGTGGTAGACGCCGTTGTTTTCGCCGATCGGGTGATTGAAAGGGTACAAGGCAATGAAGATGTTTTGGCTTTTGATCATGCGGATCAGGTCGCCCTGAAACTAATCGAAGGTGCGGAAAGCTTCAAAACCTCTGTGCTGGAAGGATTGGCTGCCGCCGGAATTGACACGGCAAACCCTTTCGAAATGCTCCTGTCGCTCAGGCGGATTGGCGCAAAGAGATTGGAAGAGGCTTTTGGACCAGGGCAGTTGGATAAGAGCTATCGCCGCGGTCGCACACCCATTGTTCAAGCCTCAACGATTGCTGCGCTCGAAAGTGCTGCTCAAAAAAAGGTCGACAAAATCGCGAGCGACGAGAAAGTCTTAATCGCTGATGCCAATCTGCGGATAGTTTTGTGCACGACTGACGTTCACGAATACGGCAAGATCTTACTTGAAGAAACCTTTGACCGTTTGTCAGTCGAAACTCTTGACGCTGGCGTTCACGCGGAACCAAATGATTTGGTTGAACTTGTTCGGTCAGGCGCTGATGCCATTGCAGTGTCGACTTACAATGGCGTAGCGCTGGACTACTTGAAAGCTCTGCGAGCAGCGCTTGAGATGGCCGGTTTAGAAACACCGATTCTGATGGGTGGCAAAACCAACCAAATCCCTCAAGGTTCTAATTCTTCACTGCCAGTAGATGTGAGCAACGAGTTAGCCGAGGAGGGTGCTTTAGTCTGCCGTTCGATCGAGGATATGACACCTCATTTGTTAGAATTGGCAAAGGGGAAGGCTCAGTGATAGACAGTTTGGGCATTGTCGGCACAGGGCATCTGTCGGGTTTTGTCTGCGAAGGGCTAAGAAAAGCTGGTTGGGATGGTAAGTTATTGGTGTCAGCTTATAACCCTTCAAAAGCCCAAGTTTTCCAAGACGAATTTGACGTGGAAATTGTGTCCGATAACCAAGCGGTTGTGAAGCAATCCAAAGCCATGTTTGTTGCAGTTCGACCGATGCAGGTCGAAGCCGCCTTGTATGGGCTGGACTGGAAACCTGAGCAATTGTTGATTTCTGCAATGGCTGGTGTGAATATCGACCGATTGCAAGGGTTAGCACCACAAGCGACAATCGTTCGAACAATGCCGATTTCCTCAGCTGCTTTGTGCGCCAGTCCGACTTCTTACTTTCCTGAAAATGAAACTGTTCGTGATCTCCTTTCTTTGATTGGTGTTGCTATCGTCATGGACAGTGAAGAAGAGTTCGAGGCTGCGTCAGCCAATGGAGCGGCGTACGGTTGGTACTTCGCACTGATTGACGAAATGGTGCAAGCCAACGAGAACGCTGGGCTATCAAAAGCGCAGGCAAAAAAAGTGGCAGTCGAGACTCTTGCTGCCGCTGCCAAAGTTGCGTTGGCGAGTGAGGAGAGTGGGGCGGATATTCTGCAATCCTTAGCGACACCGGGCGGTGTGACGGCTCATGGGTTGGCTGTGCTGACTGAGCATCAAGCAATGCGACCTTGGGGGAAAGCCTTTGACGCTGTTACTGCGAGACTTAAAGAACAGGATTAACAATGATCAATAGAGATTTTCTCGGCCATAGCTTTCCTGCCAGAGAAGTGGATGTAGAAAGAGGCCGTCTTCGGTTTTTTGCGAAAGCCATTGGCCAGACTGATCCTATCTACAGCGATGAAGAAGCGGCTAAGACCGCAGGTCATCGGTCACTCCCAGTGCCGCCGACTTTTCTGTGGTGCCTACGTCAAGAGAAACCAGATCCTTACGATTACTTGGAACTTTTGAACATTGACCTAGCCGAAGTTCTGCATGGTGGCCAGAAGTTCAAATACCATAATCTTTGTTACGCTGGCGATAAGCTGACTTTGGTCGAGAAGATTTCCAACATTTACGATAAAAAAGATGGCCAGTTGGAATTCCTCGAGGAAGAACTAACAGTGACAAACCAAGACGGACTTCTCATTGCAGAACTGCTGACGACGATTGTCGTTCAACATAGAGAGAAGCCCAATGGTTGAGGTTTCTCTTGGCCATAATTTAGATCCGGTTATTGTGGGGCCGATCACTCGACACATGCTAGCGCTATACTGTGGTGCTTCCGGTGATCACAATCCTATCCATGTAGACAGCGACTTTGCTAAGGCCGCTGGTATGGGCGACGTCTTTGCGCATGGCATGCTGTCCATGGCATTTCTCGGGCGTGTGCTCACAAACTGGGTCCCTCAAGAAAAAATACAGGAGTTCGAGGTTCGTTTCACGACTATTGTTCGTGTGGGGGATATTGTGACTGCAACAGGTAAGGTAATTTCAGTAGCTAATGGCAGCGCTGAACTAGAGATGCATGCAAGTAATCAAAACGGTGAAGTTGTGATTAAAGGCAGGGCTTCAGTCGTTTTGGACTGAGAAACCCATAATCTATTTACACCTGTTGCCGGTCATCCTGAGGACGTCGGATTAGCACTACACCGAGCCAGACCAATCCAATCGCATAAATCGCCGAAACAACAGGGCTCAACATCTGTAGAAGACCTGGCATAAGCGGCCAGATGCCAACTGCGATTGCGCCAGACATTAGCAGAACAATCGGAACCTTTGGGAATCGCTTTGCTTTCAGCAAGGCAGAACCAAAAGCCG
>CAJQQJ010000044.1 GCA_905480445.1 uncultured Alphaproteobacteria bacterium
GCATTCGCCGATTGCGTGAAACATGGAAAGTCATTGATGATCAAATAGGTGACGACCAATGGATACTAGGCGAAAAGTTCAGTGCCGCTGACATCTATCTTTTTATGTTAACAACTTGGCTCAATACACCGCGTGGTCATCCATCAGTAAACGAGTTCCCGAATGTAAAACGTATTGCGGATGCTGTGATGCAAAGACCGAGTGTACAACTTGTTTACAAAGAATGGATTGCTGGACAGGCCTGAAGTTAGTCGTGCCTAAGGACTAACCCAACCACCGTTCGCATCAAGAATAGCGCCCGTAACGTAAGAAGCCTCTTCACTAAGAAGGAACAAGGCCGTGCCTGCTATTTCTTCTACTTCGGCTGGGCGGTTTAGTGGAACTTGTGCCATGACCCAATCAATCCATTCAGGGTTTTCGTGAGCATAGATAGTTGAAAGTTCTGTCATTGTTGCCCCTGGACGTAAGCAATTCACCCTTATTCCTTCAGCCGCCTGTTCTTTTGCCAAACCTACTGAGAAGGTATCAATTGCGCCTTTTGAGGCAGCATAATCGATATAGGTAAAAGGGCCGCCGTGTTTGGAAGCAGCTGAAGAGATGTTTACAATTGAACCGCCCTGCCCACCATGACGTTTAGCCATACGCTGAATGGCGTACTTGGAACAGAGGAAGTATGAATAGACATTGATCTCAAAAAGTTTCTTTAAGGCGTGCAAAGACTGCTCATCTACTCGAGTGCCGCCGCCATTGGTACCAACATTGTTCACCAGTCCCGTTAGCAGGCCCAAATCCTTGTCGATCTGCTTATAGAGCTCTACCACCTGATCTTCCTGGCTTACGTCTGCTTGAACTGCAACGGCCTTTCCACCTGCCCCTTTGATATCGCTGACAACGGCGAGGGCTTCTTCTTCTGACTGGGCATAGTTCACACAGACTTTCCATCCCCGCTTCGCTGCTTCTATACAGATACCTGCACCAATGCCTCTGCTGCTACCTGTTACCAAGAGTACTGACATAGACTAACTCCTTGGCGGCAAGAAATTGGGGAGCAGTTTGACCTCCGGGCAACCAATCTGTGCCATCGTAGATCTCAGTTCTTCCTTTAGAATGGTCGCCACCTGATCAGCGCCTTTCTCTCCCACAGTTCCCATACCCATCATGAATGCTCGGCCACAGAGCACTAGGTCGGCGCCAGACGCCAACATCCGTGCTACATCCAGTCCAGTTCTGACCCCACCATCGGCCATAACCAAAACTTCCGATCCAACAGCTTCCCGCATCAACGGTAACAAGGACGGAGCGGTTTCAGCCGCATCTAACTGTCGACCGCCATGATTGGACACGACGATGCCGTCAACGCCAACGGACCTACAAAGCGCCGCCTCCTCTGGATCCAGCAAGCCCTTCACAATGAACTTCCCTTCCCAGTTATCGCGAAAGAACTTCAGTCGTTCCAAGGACACATGTCCCTCGATCAGCTCACTTGCGTAGACACCCAGTTCGGCCAGGCTTAATCCTTTAGGAATGTAGGGCTTAATGTTGCGGAATTCCGGAACGCCGTGTTTTGCCATCGCCATGGCCCATCGTGGCCTGGAAACGATCTGCGCTAGCGTTCGTAGATTAAACTTAGGCGGTACGGATAATCCGTTCTTTGCATTCTTTCTTCTAGGTGTGGAGGTAGGGATATCGACAGTGATAACCAATGCTTCTGCGCCAGCCTCCTTCGCACGTTGCAGCATATCACGATCAACATCGTCATCAATGGTCGCATATTGTTGGTACCAGAACGCTCGATTGGAAGCCTTCTTTATATCCTCTACTGATGAAGTCGAAAAGCCGGACAGTGCAAAAGGAATGTTGTGCCTTTTTGCAGCAACGGACATGAACTCAGATGCTTTCGGCCACATCAAACCAGTCAACCCAATCGGTGCCATACCAAAAGGTGCATCGTAGTGATGACCAAAGATTTCAACAGACATGTCAGGTTCATTGGCAATTGTAGAAAGGTACTTTGGACGCAGTTTCACTTCCGCCAGTGCATGGATGTTAGCTCTGAGATTCTGCTCATCGCCAATGCCACCCATGAGGTAATCAAAGGCAAACTTAGGAATGGAACGCTCTATCTCTTGTTCCATGTCCCAAACCGAAGGGTATTTGGCTGAATGATTAAAAGCCATTAAAAGTCCTGCTGTGAGATCTCTTAGATCAGGTTTTACTCGCTAGCGCTTTAGTAAGCTAGCAACACATTTATCATTTAGTATGCACCGCGTAACAAAGGATTGGCATCGCGTGGTTGTCCTAAGTTATCAGCCATTATCCGCAAAGAAGAATTGAAATCACCGCGTTCAACTTGCATCCATTGCAACCACCTAGGACCAGTCACTGTCAATTCCGTACGTCCGTGTAGAATACGGTGGTTGTCAAAAATAGCGACGTCTCCAGGCTGAAGTTTCAAATGAAGAATACGGTCTGGGTCATCTGAAAGCGTAAGGAAACGTTTCATTGCTCGGTAATAGGGCACAACGTCCTCTGCGGGAATAGAAACAGGAGCCCCGACACGATCATTGACCCTGACGCCGATTATATTCCCCAAGGAATCAAGGGAGATGACTGGGAATTCAGCGATCAAGTCCACGTTGTTGGCATAGTGCCGCCTAAAAGGTTGGTTGTTACGGGCCAACACAGCGAAGCCATCTGGGTCTTCATTGCGCAGTGTTTCCGCGATTTCAAACCCATCTAAGAAAGTTGACGTGCCCGCCCCCTCAACATCTGTCTCGATACACAAGAAAATCAGAATGCCAGGTGGAGAGGCTCGATAGGGTTCATCCGTATGTGGTTTGAGTGCAATCGCAGACTGGGCAACCGCACCACTCGACAGATCAATGGCCAGGTTTTGAATACGACCAAAGTTTGATTCTTGAATGGGTCCTATCCGAGCGGCAAAGGGCTCAAGCACGCCATCTTTGGGCGGTGCATTCTTCAAAAAGCAGATCCCATGATCCCGGACGGATTGTAAAGCTTTAAGGAAGACTTCATCATTCTGGCTCGCTTCGATGAAGTCGAACTCGGGTGGACTATCTCTGAAAGTTTGATCCCACCCCTGAGGCACGAATGACCGCTCCCGACGACTAACTTCATCGTAGGCATTGGCACGCAACCAATCACTGGCAAAGGACGAGTGATGACCCTCTGACCAACTAACTTGTAGGCTATCATTCTCTATTATCGCTGAAGAAATGGAGACATTGAGATCCAACGCAGAAAGCCTCGACTGCCTCCGCCCTATTTCTGGCCGTCCGCAGATGTCACAACAACAGTTGTCCCTCATCCAGATTGAGTGAAAAAACGAGGTCTTTCCATCGCTCCAGCCGAGTTCTACTCCATCATTTTCCAGCCTGACCTGTAAGATCGACATTTTAGACATTTTTCCTTCCTCCAAGCCCAATTGACTCAGACCCTAAGACAAGTCATTCATATGACAAATAAAAATATCAGAAGAAGACTTTCACAAAAGCTATATGTTAAGCCAATGAATCTTAGACAACTAGAGGCATTCAAAGCCACAATACAAGCAGGGTCAATCTCTGGCGCTGCTGAGTTACTGAACATTTCCCAACCAAGTGTCAGCTGTTTGGTCTCTGATCTCGAACGCTCTGTTCGATTTCCTCTGTTCGCAAAGAAAGGCCGAGGATTGGTTGCAACACCAGAGGCACGACAGTTCTTCAAGGCAGTGGAAACCATGTTTATTGGCATCGACAGCTTAAAAACCACTGCTGAAGCAATCCGTTATTCAGCGGGCGGCGAGTTGTCATTTGGTGTCATTCCTTCTCTCGTTAACTCAATGATGCCAATCGCTGTTAAGAAATTCCAAGAAGTGCACAGCGAAGTCAATGTTTCGGTCTCGGTCCGCAACACACCCGAAATAGTCGAAGCAGTTCTGATGCAACAACTGGATCTGGGTGTCGTAAGCGGCGCTTTTCCGCTCGACGGGGTGGAAATCATCCATCAAACTAGCCTTGACTACGTTTGCTTGATGCCGTCCTGCCATGCTTTGTCCAGGAACAGCGACGTCGACCTCTTTGAGCTAGATCTCGCAGAAGTCGTCACCCTGAACGCAAAGATTACTGACGACTCTTTGCAAGTGTTTCTGAAACAAAGTGCAGCTAAAACCTCTGGTTTACTGACCTCTCACTCCGTTCCTGCCATCGCGGCAATGGCAAGAGAAACTGGCCGCATAGCGATTGTGGATCCATTTACGGCAAGACTGAATATTCGTTTGGGCGACATGACGATGCGACCCTTCAAACAAGATTTGCGCTATACAGTTGCTATCATTGCACGTGGGACCTCAACCCTATCGTTAGCATCTAAACAACTGGCGGAAATCGTCATAAAGCAGCTTCAGGAGACGACTAATCCAGTATAGTGCCCGATGTGTTCAATTACTTTCGATCAAAGTCTTGAAACCTGAAAATTCAGCTTATTTGCAATCAGAATTCTTACTTCGTAGAACAACCTAAACAAAATGATTTAGAGAGAATGAAAAATGATCGGTTACACCATGGTCGGCACCAACAACTTGACAGAAGCAGCCCGGTTTTACGACGCTGTTTTGGCACCATTGGGACTGAAACCTGTTGACGCAACGGATGATTACATAGGGTATGCGCCAGAAACCGCTCTGACCGAAATTGAGTTCTACGTTACAAAACCTTTTAACGGCGAAGTCGCTACTTTCGGCAATGGAACAATGATCGCTCTCCAAGCAGAAACAAAACTCGCACTTGATCTTTTTCACAGACTGGCCGTCGCAAATGGCGGCACCGACGAAGGTGCTCCTGGTCCTCGTCTTGCAAACAGCACAATAGAGTATACCTACACCCGCGATCTAGATGGCAATAAAATTTGTGCCTTTTATAAACCTGCCGCTTAATACGCTCTTAATTGGTGCGTATTTCCCTGATTTCCCCGAATGATAGATCTGCGTTTATGTAAAGAAATAGTTGCTTTCGCAAAGACTAGATACGACGCCATTTAAATCTGAAGCACGCGAGTATTTAACTATATTTACTTAGAATAAGCATTTTCTTATTTTTCACTTCGTGTTATTTAAAAAAGA
>CAJQQJ010000045.1 GCA_905480445.1 uncultured Alphaproteobacteria bacterium
CCAATGCCACGGACGGTTTGAAGATAGCGTGGGAATCGTGGATCATCCTCAATCTTGCGACGCAGGCGCGCGACCTGTACGTCGATGGACCTCAAATTGCCGGGCGTCCCGACCATATCACTCAACTCGTCCCGACTGATCGGGTCACCTGGTCTTTGAGCAAAAGTTGACAGCAACGTCACTTCGCCAGGAGCCAGACGGATGAGCTCATCTTCTTGTCTTAGCTCATTTTTGGCCAAATCGAAAGTGAAAGGTCCAAAGTTGAACAACCCACTGATCACGCCAGATGGTTGTTCTCTACGTCTCAGGATAGACCGTAAACGTGCAACCAGCTCTCTCGGTTCAAAAGGCTTAGGAAGATAATCGTCAGCACCTTTTTCGAGGCCGAGGATACGGTCTTCTGCTTCACCTTTTGCACTTAGCAACAGGATCGGAACGTGGTTGTTTTCCCTGAGCGCTTCCGTGAGTTCCAGCCCTGATTCCCCTGGCATCATAATGTCCAGGATCAAGGCATCAAACTGAAAAGTCATTAACCGAGAACGTGCGTCTTCCGCGTCGCGGGCGACGGTCACAGCAAAGCCTTGGTCGAGCAAAAATTTTTGCAACAACTCTCTCAAACGACGGTCATCATCGACCACTAAAATGTGCGGTTTTTCTTGCATGCGGCCAGACTATGCAACTTTTCTCATTCGATTACGAGTCAGTGAGTTTCACTTTGTGTGAATGCTGAAAGGAAAGTTGAGTTCGGGCCAGCAGGGCTAGTCCTTGACGATCCGATTCTGATCATCTTCACCAAGCATGCCAAGTAAGATTGTTTTGAAACCAGCAACTGCCTCGGGGCCTGCTTTTGCGTAAGACTTAGCGACAAACTGGCGTTGTGTCTCAGACAGCAGCTTTTCAAGCGCATAGCCCTTTTCACTGAGTTCTAGGTGGCGGCGTCTGCGATCTTGGGTTCCGGTCTCTTGGTCTATAAAGCCTTCATCGACCAGTTGGCGCAACACTCTGGACAAAGATTGTTTGGTGATCTGAAGAACAGTCAGTAATTCACTCACGGAAATCCCAGGATTACGGCCCACAAAATAAATGACTCGGTGGTGCGCACGCCCAAAATTATAGGCCGCCAAAATCCTATCGGGCTCCCCGGTAAAGTCGCGATAAGCAAAGAACAAAAGTTCAATGGCCTGGTGAAGTTCTTCTTCACGCAGGAACAAGGGATTAGCTGGGGAATTTATGTCAACCATGTTGACTTATATTGCTAAGATTGTTACCGCTTGCAAGAATAAACCGACAGAATATGACTTGTTCTGCTGGTTTCTGCGCAATTTTATCTCTGATGGCATGTCTTTTGACAGCTTGACCATCGACGAATGGAGAATCCCTATGGCTGGTCCGTCTTTTGACAATATGGAAGGCAAGATTTGGTATAATGGTGAAATGGTTGATTGGACGGAGGCTCAAGTACACGTCCTGACCCACGGTTTGCACTATGGCAGTTCTGTGTTCGAAGGGGCGCGTGCCTACTCGGGAAAAATATTCAAGTTAAGAGAACATAACGAGCGTTTAATCCGGTCCGGCCAAATTCTTGGCTTCGACATCCCTTATACGGTTGAGGAGTTGGATGATGCTTGTAATCTCTGTATTGAAACAAACGGTTTTGTAGACGCTTATGTTCGTCCTGTTGCTTGGCGCGGTAGTGAAATGATGGGTGTTTCTGCTCAATCCAATCGGATCAATGTAGCGATAGCAACCTGGGAATGGCCTGCCTATTTTAACCCAGAGCTACTTGAAAAAGGTATCAAATTGGAGATGGCGAGATGGAAACGTCCTTCACCAGAGACCATTCCCTGTGAAGCAAAAGCGGCTGGTCTATACATGATTTGTACCTTGTCCAAGCACGAGGCGGAAGCCAACGGTTGCCAAGATGCCCTTATGCTTGACTACCGTGGCCAGTTAGCGGAATGCACTGGAGCCAACATTTTCCTCATTCAAGACGGTGTTATCCATACACCAACGCCGGATTGTTTCTTAGATGGCATCACACGTCGCACAATTATTGAGCTGGCTGAGCGTCGCCAAATGAAAGTGGTTGAACGCCCAATGCTCCCTGATGACCTCGGGAAATCTCAGGAGATGTTTATCGTTGGAACAGCCGCTGAAGTGACACCCATTGGTTCTGTTGACGAGCAGAAATTTACACCCGGTGATATCACGAGAACCCTGAGAGAAGATTACCTCAACCTTGTTAACGGTCGTGAGTTAGCCGTCGCTGCGGAGTAGCGACAGTGCCAGATCAAGTTGATGTCATAATCGTTGGCGGTGGAATGGCGGGAGCCTCCGCCGCCTTTTTCTTAGCCGATAAACATTCTGTCTTGTTGTTAGAGGCAGAAGACCAGTGTGGCTATCACACAACAGGGCGCTCTGCGGCAGTATTTGAAGAAAACTATGGCACAAAAGCCATTCGTGAAATCACGCGGGCGAGTCGTGATTTCTACGAAAGACCGCCAGAAGGCTTTGTCGATGTTCCTTTGTTGCATCAAAGAGGATGGATTTTCGTTGCCAATCAAGAGCAATTGCATCTGCTAGATAGCGTTGCTGAAGAGCTGGAAGATGCTGGACTGCCACCTGAACGCCATGGCCCAGAATTTTATGAGCGCCACATTTCAATTGCAAAACCTGGCTATGCTGCAGGTTGCCTCTGGAATCCTGTTTCCAGCGATATTGACGTTGACGCTCTCCATCAGGCCTTTTTGCGCGGACTGAAATCCAAAGGCGGCAAAGTAGTAACACGCAGTAGGGTCGATAGTCTTAGGCGCGAAGCTGGTCTATGGCATGTAGGTGCAGGTGAGCAGAGCTTTTCTGGCTCTGTTCTGATTAATGCAGCGGGAGCTTGGGCCGATGAACTAGGCCAGCTGGCTGGATGCAAATCAATTGGATTGGTACCGAAACGCCGAACGGCTATGCTTTTGAAGCCACCTCAAGATTTGGATGTTATGTCTTGGCCCGCTGTTGTGGATGCTGAAGAGTCATTTTACTTCAAACCCCAATCGGGTCTGCTGTTGGCTTCCATGGCGGATGCAACCCCCAGTCCTGCTTGTGACGCTCAGCCAGAAGAAATCGATGTTGCAACCACGATTTATAGGGTGCAGCAAGCAATAGAACTCCCTGAATCGAGACCAGTAAAGACTTGGGCAGGGCTTAGGTCTTTTGTCGATGATGGCACGCCCGTTGTTGGTTATGATCCCGAGGTTGAAGGCTTTTTCTGGCTGGCAGGGCAAGGCGGTTACGGCATTCAGACAGCCCCTATGATGGGCCAGTTGGTTGCTGAACTGGTTGACGGCAATGAGCTACCGACTAAGGTAGTCGAAGAAGGCTTGAATGCGGGAGATCTTTCTCCGCAAAGGCTTTAGCGAAAGGAAGACTCAGAAATGTTTTTCCGGTTGATTTGCCTTGCTCTTGCGATGCTGGTGATCGCACCTGTCCTAGCGAAGGACATCATTCGTGGTGACATAGAAACCGCCAATCAAATGGGAGGAACACTGGCTGCCATCGAAGATCTTCAGGTCTTGGTCAGAAAAACGAAAATGATTAATGTTTGCGATGGTTCTGACTGCTTAGAGCGCGAAAGTGATCTTCGGGTGTCTTCTGTACTTGTAAGTAGCGGACCTTCAACGGATGTCTCTCCTGGTTACGCGATTTATCTTGTGATGAATAATGAGGTTGAGGAACACGCGGTAGCTTTCTCCTATCATCGGATTGCATTCGCTGACGAGCTGAAATCTGTGGAACGTCTGAAAGCAGGGATCTACCGGTTTGTTTATGTGGCTCATGATTACAGCGACGCCTGCTTCATAGGGACATTAGAAACGACCGTCGATGCGCGAGAACTGTCTGCTGCTGTTCGGTTGGCTAAGAAAACCAGTTTCTTTGAAGATGCATTTTATGACGATCCAATTTATCTGACTCATAAAAAACTGGGTTGCGCTTACTAGGAGATCTTAAGTGAGTATCGACTGGCCGGAAACTATCTACCAAAAGCTTAAAGACGTTGGTGTTGCCCAAGTCTCTTATGTGCCAGACGCTGGCCATACTAAGCTGATTAATGCCGTTATTGCAGACCCAGAAATCCATTCTGTTTCTCTGACTTCTGAGGAAGAGGGCGTTGCCTTGACAACGGGTGCTTGGTTGGGGGGTGATAAGTCTGTTCTGTTGATGCAATCCAGTGGTGTTGGAAACTGTGTCAACATGCTGTCGCTGATCAAAAGCTGTAAAATACCTTTTCTGACTTTGGTGACTATGCGCGGAGAGTGGGGAGAATTTAACCCCTGGCAAGTTCCGATGGGATCCACAACACAGACCTCTTTTGAAATGATGGGCGTTCATGTGATGCGGATCAACGATCCAAGTGAGGTGTCCGAGGTGCTTGCCGCAGCAACAAGAATGGTTTTCGAAGGCGGTTCATCAGTGGCGATTTTGCTTTCGCAAAAGCTCATTGGTGCCAAAGTTTTTGAGGAGGCCAAGTAGGATGCCAGATCAAACATTGGACCGTCTTGACGTCGTTGCAGAACTGCTGAAGGATCGTGGTGATGCACTTGTTGTGACCGGGCTTGGCAGTTCGACCTACGATGTCTCTGCTCTCGGGGACAACCATAGAAACTTCTATCTATGGGGTGCCATGGGTGGCGCTGCGGCCATTGGATTGGGTCTTGCTTTGGCACAGCCAGAAACACCCGTCATTGTGATTACAGGCGATGGTGAAATGCTAATGGGCGCAGGCAGCCTTGCGACCATCGCTAAACAAAGCCCAGGCAACCTGAAAATCGTCGTCCTAGATAACGGGCATTATGGCGAAACAGGTATGCAAGAAGCCCACACCAATACAGTGACGGATTTAACGATGATGGCCAAAGGGGCTGGAATTAAGCAATCAATAACCATCACTGACCACGCCGGTGTGCAGCAATTGGTGGATGGCATAACTCGAATTGAGAACGCATCCACTTTTGCGGTCATAAAAGTTTCTGCTAAATCTTATTTTAGGGCGGAGACCGTAGCAAAAACCATCAAAGACGGTGCCTACAATCGCGCCAGAGTTCGTGTGGCTTTGGGTGTCGGCATTGAATAATCAGGATAGAAACAAATGAGCGATTTTGATCTACGTTTTTGGTCACATAAAGCAGCAGACTGGACAGCCGATTACCACGAGAGCCTCGACGAAAGGCCTGTTCGTGCGCAAACACAGCCAGGTGACATAGCGAAACAGATCGCAGCCGTGCCTCCTGAGCAAGCCGAAGCCATGGAGGAAATTTTCTCTGACTTTGAGACGATCATTCCTGAGGGTATGACGCACTGGCAACACCCACGCTTTTTCGCCTATTTTCCGTCCAACGCTTCTCCGGCCTCTATCATCGCTGAGCAACTGGCGGCGGCCATGTCGGCTCAGTGCATGTTGTGGCAGACATCGCCTTCAGCCACAGAGTTAGAAATGAAGATGGTGGATTGGTTACGCCAGGCTCTCGGGCTGCCTGAAGACTTCCAGGGCACCTTCCAGGACACAGCTTCAACTGCCACTCTCTGTGCAGTGTTAACGATGCGAGAGCGTGCGCTTGATTGGAAAGGGAATGTAGAAGGGCTTTTTGATAAAGCACCACTGCGGATCTATGCATCCGGTCGAACGCATTCGTCGATTGATAAGGCTTTATGGGTCGCAGGACTTGGGCAGAACAATCTAGTCAAAATACCCACTGACGACAATTTCGCGATGAAACCCGATGATTTGCGTGCTGCAATCAAGAAAGACCGGGAAGCCGGCTTAATACCAGCCGGTGTAGTGATTTGCATTGGCGGCACGTCGATTGGCGCTTGTGATGATGCCGCCGCCATCTGTGCCATAGCCAAGGAAGAAGGTCTGTTCAGCCACGTGGATGCTGCTTGGGCGGGATCTGCCATGATCTGTCCGGAATTTCGTTATCTTTGGGCGGGAGTAGAAGATGCTGACTCAATCGTATTCAACCCGCACAAATGGTTGGGTGTGTCACTGGAATGCTCTGCCCATTTTGTGAAGGATCCAGCGACTTTGGTGCGCACTCTGGCCATTCAGCCCGAGTATCTCAAGACCTACGGTAAAGACGGCATCGTCAATTTTTCAGAATGGTCAGTCACTCTTGGACGGCGCTTTAGAGCACTCAAGGTTTGGTTTATGATGCGTGCGCACGGTCTTGAAGGCTTACGCACTATGATTCGCAACCATGTTAAATGGGCGGTTCGCTTGGCTGAACAGTTGCGGGCGCAAAATGATTTCGAAATCGTAACGGATCCAATTCTTTCGCTCTTTTCATTCCGCTATGCCCCAGATGGTGTTGAGGACTTAGATGCCCTGAACCTCAAGCTGGTAAACGCCATCAATGACGATGGGCGTATCTACCTGACGCAATCTGTGCACGAGGGTCAGTTGGTCATTCGATTTATGACCGGCCAATTCGAAATGGAAGAGAAAGACATCGACATTGCCTTTGAAACCATCACTGAAATAGCGCGTGGTTTATAGCATTCAGCAGAGGGGAAAAAAGTGACGCTGCGGCTCTATAGCTATGGGCATTCGGTTTATTCTTGGATAGCAAGATTGGCTTTGGCTGAAAAAAATCTGCCATATGAGTTGATTGAAGTAGACCCTTTCGAGGAAAATCCACCTGCAGAATTTCTAAAGATAAACCCTCTTTGCCGTGTACCGGCCCTATGTGACGGCGAGTTTTGTTTCTATGAGACTGCGAGCATCACACGTTACATCGATGAAGCATTTTCTGGGGCAGTTTTGCAGCCGCAATCAGCTGAGGCGAGGGCGTTGCAAAATCAAGTAATCGCTATCCTAGACAACGATGGCTACTGGCCTCTCGTGCGGCAAGTCTTCGTACATTCTTTCTATAACTCTTTGTTTTTTGAAGCCGTTGACGAACAAGAGTTGGAGGAGGGCCTCAATAAATCTGAACGCGTTCTGAGCGTTTTGGAGAACCTTATTCGTGGCGAACAACACATCGTCGGTAATGAGTTTTCACTGGCTGACATCCACACCTTTCCTATGCTTGCCTATCTAGCAGCTAGCAGCGAAGGCAGCTCTCTATTGGCGAAATTTAAGAAGCTCAGCCTTTGGTACGAGGCACAGCTAAAACGCACAACAATCCATGAGACTTGCCCAGATTTACCCTTATTGAAAGTCGACGGACCATAGCAAAGTTGAAGCCAACAGACTCAAAGTCTACCTTCCAAGTTTTGCGAGAACGCTACGCCAATAGCGAAATTCTCGTTGAAGTCTTGCCTGCATTGACCTTCTTTGCCGTCAACTTCTTGTTTGATTTAAGAACGGCAACTCTAACAACATTGATAGTCACGCCTGTTGCAATCCTGCTTGGCTATTTAATAAACAACCGGCTTCCATGGATCGCCATAGTCAGTGCTGTCGTTATGTCGACTCTTGGTCTTTCCAGTTTATTGTCCGACAGCGATCTTTTCATCAAAATCAGTCCAACGATAGGGAATGGCTTGTTTGCTTTGGCTCTTTTGGTGAGTTTGTTTTTCAATCCTTCACTTTTGCAGAGAGCGCTCGGTCGCTTACTAAGCCTGTCGATCAAAGGTTGGAAGGTGTTAACTTTCTCTTGGATTGCCTTTGCGCTGATATGGGCTGGAACAAATGAACTTGTGTGGCGGTGGTTTTTGACTGACACCTGGGTAGCTTACAAGACGTTCAACGACCTGCCTATGTTGGTTGGCTACGTGGTTCTCACGCGCTTTGTTGCGAGGCGGTTCTGGGAGGTAAGAGAAACCTAGCACCTAGGAAGACTGATTTTCATTGGCTTTAGCCCAAAGGGTTCAGGCACTATATTGCGTGAAAAATCTAGTACTTCCAGGGTTTCAGCGACTACCTTTATCAGTACGAAATCATCACTTTCTGGGCCGTTCGGGAAGAACAAACGCCAATGGGGCTTCCAGCGCTTACGCGCCAGTTCAGGATTTGTTTCCAGGCTGGCAGAGCCCTGGATAATGACATTGGAGTTGGTTTTCTCATTTCCAAAAGCCAAAGTGACCGCTGCGTTTTTCTTGACCTCAGCGACTTTTCTAAGTTTGGGATCAGTTCCAACCCAAAAAACTAGATTTTCCAGGTCAACAACGGGCTCAATAAGCCGTGCATTTGGCGACTTTCCGTCAACGTTGGTTATCAAGAAGGCGTATTTGTTAGCAGCGATGGCGTTCTTAGCGAGCGAAAGAACTTGATCGGTATCAGTGACGTTCTTTTTCTGTTTGGATTTTTTGTAATGATCAAGAAACCAGCGGAACAATATTCGTTTTACCTTCATCATCATCCCTTTTCTCGCCCTTAACTTAGCTGATGCATCCTCTATGTGGCGATTAATTGGCGAGTGTTAAGGGGTAGTAGAGTGATTCTCCAGTCATCCGATTGCTTAAGTTTGAGCCGTCTATTTTGGATTGGTTGCAACGCTTACATTTGCCTCCTTTAATACAAACCGAGGAGAAACAGCATGAACAAGCATATACTTTCAGCTTTTGCTATTGTCTTGATAAGTCAATTTTTTATCCCTTCTGCCGATGCCACCAATTGCGGTTATACGCGTTGTTGGGGCGCAGTTGGCTTTGGCCCTGGTGGGGCTTGGGGCTACTCTCATTCCTATCGTTATGAAAGTGAGGCTAAGAGGGTCGTTCAAAACAAATGCAAAGGTGACTGCACAGTCATTAAGTCCTTCTACAACACTTGCGGTGCTATCGCTGCCGGTCAGGACAATGGTTGGGGGTGGTCTTGGTCTTCCTCTAAGAAAAGGGCTCAACGGGGCGCTATGAAGTATTGTCGGCAGAATTCTTACAACTGCACAGTCAGAGCCTGGGCTTGCTCTAAGTAAGCCCTATCGCCCTGCGTACATTTTCGTCTCGTAGTGAAAGATCGCTGCCGTCGTATTCGCGGCCAGCTTCGGTGCAAAGCCAGGCTATAGCTTCGCCAACCCGTTCAGGCGATATGTGAACGGATGGATCTAGTTGGCTCACGGGATTGATGCCGGATGCTTTGATAAGGATCTGCATCTCGGTCGCCACTGTTCCTGGGCTGAGGCCAACAACGCGGATGCCTTTATCGGCATACTCTTTGTGTGCTCCACGGGTTAAAGACAGGACTGCCGCTTTGGTCGCACAATAATGGGTCCAACCTTCTAGCACTGAAACAGCAGCGCCAGAGCTGATGTTGACGATGACGCCAGCGCCTTGTTCTTCCATCAGAGGAATGGCTGCGCGCATGCCGTGATAGACACCTTTCAAATTGATATCGACGGCCATGTTCCAGGCGTCATTGATCCGAGTCACCCAAACGTGCAATCGGATCAATGACGCCAGCATTGTTGACAAGAATGTCCAGAGATCCGGATTTTTCTTTTGCCTTCAGGACAGAGGATGCGACTTGATCGTAATCACTAACATCGCAGGCTAAGCCGATCGCACTTCCACCTGACTGCTCGATCTCTTCTGCAATTTTATGAACCAAGTGCTCTGTTCTTGCCACTAACACGACATGCGCGCCGTAGCCCGCTAACAGGCGTGCGGCGGCTGCGCCGATGCCTTTGCTGGCGCCGGTCACGAGTGCTGATTTTCCGGAAAGATCAATCATCGTTGGGTCCTTGAATGGCGTTTACAGGCAGTTCTTCCACCGTGACCTTTTCGCCATAGAAGGCAATGAGATCTTTTATCTCTCGAGCGAAATCAAATGTTTGTGGGTAACACCAGGCGATTTCCTCTGCGATAACTTCTCGGTCTTCATTGAGGAGATCAAAGTAGATGGCGTCCCCCTTAATCGGACAATGGCTTTCTTTGTCCATAATAGCAAAATGAGCCGTCACATCATCGCGCGGAAAATAGATGGTTGGATCATAGAAATCATTCCCAACTTCTAACAAGCGAAGGGCCTCGGTTGACTCAGCAATGACTTCATCGTTGAACTTGATCCTGACTGTCCCCGCAATTGGTTTGATGCGCATGATATGGCGAGCATCACCTGGGTTATGAATAGCTTTCGCACATTTGGTAATTTGTTCAGGTTTCAAGGTTGCTGCACCGTTGAGCGCCATAGTTTCCTCTGCCAGTATTTTAGTGCCATAGTCTTTAGTGGCCTGATTATTCGACTAGGGGCGTGTGATTTTTGTATTGACCTTGGGACAAACTACTGTGCCATTGGCGCTTTGAAAAGCAATTGCTAGACTTTTTGCAGTTCCGGCTTTTGTAGCTGAGGTAACCCCAAAATGCAGGTGCGGGTGAGAGCTGTAGCCAGTATTGCCAGAAAACCCGATCAGCTGTCCTTTCTCAACCCGTTTACCTAATTCAACCACCACGCCTTCATGTTGCAGATGGCCATACTGCGCCATCGTTCCATCATCATGTTCTATGATGATTTTATTGCCAGCTGCTCTTAAGGCAGGATTGGAGCCTCCAATTAGGGAATCTTCTTTCATATCTACGATCAATCCACCGCGCGCTGCGTAAACTTCAGCGCCTACGGGCATATCAAAATCAATGGACTTTGCGTCATGCGCTTGATGGGTGTAATCGCTGTCACAGCCTTGCAGGATAGAGAAACTTGAGCCAGATCTGAAAGGAAGCTCATAGATGTAGCCTTCGTTAGGCTGCTTGCGATAGTCACCTCGAACCCAGGCTTGGCTTTGATGGTATTGCCATTGGCCATCAGCTGTTCCTTCCAAGGTGAACAGCTGTCGACTTTCGCCGCCATTGAGCACGAAAGGCCCATCATCTCCGGCAATGACTTGCATGTTGGTGGTAATGAGAGAGATCTTGCCTGAGATCGTCATGAAGCTTTTGAGGTTTCTAACCGTGAAGTGGATACGGTTGCGTTCCTGTTTTTTCTCAATGCAAAGCGTTTGATCAAAACAAGTTGTTTTGGCATCAGCCGAGGATCCGACCAAGGCGACAAACAGTGCCAAAAGTAATGCCAACGAAAATCTACACATGCTCTCTCACTATAGGCATATCCAGGTAGCTGCGTTACAAAAAATAGAAAGCGGAAGGATTAAAGAATGAGTAACGACAAAACGATCAACTATATTGAGTTTGCGGTTGCAGATATTGGCCGTAGCAAAGAGTTTTATGGTGGTGTTTTCGGCTGGTCGTTCACTGACTTTGGACCCGGTTATTGTGAATTCAATGATGGGCAGATGAAGGGTGGATTTGCTCTCGCAGAAGAAGTGCCTTCGAAAGGCGGGGCATTGGTCGTGCTTTATGGTGAGGATCTGCCATCGTTGCAGAAGGAAATTCGTGCCGCCGGAGGGCAGATTCGACAGGAAATTTTTGATTTTCCAGGAGGGCAGCGGTTTCA
>CAJQQJ010000046.1 GCA_905480445.1 uncultured Alphaproteobacteria bacterium
TTTGGATTGGGAGTAGAGGATTTGCTCCTCTTTCTTGATGCAGCGCGAAAGGTTTGATTATGCAACAAGCGGCGTCAACGACGATGACAAGCCCGGTCCTCGGGCCTGGTTCAGAGCAAGATGCTATCCTGCGTCGTGTTACGGATGAAATAGACCAAAAGGGATTTGTCGTAGCGCAAGTCGATAAGCTGGCCGCGTGGGCTCAGACTGGGTCGCTTTGGCCTATGACCTTTGGACTTGCTTGCTGTGCTGTTGAGATGATGCATGCTGGTACAGCTCGTTACGACCTTGACCGTTTTGGTGTTCTCTTTAGACCGAGCCCTAGACAATCGGACGTTATGATCGTTGCTGGTACTTTGACCAACAAAATGGCACCGGCTCTTAGAAAAGTTTACGATCAGATGCCTGAGCCACGTTGGGTGATCTCAATGGGGTCTTGTGCTAACGGCGGTGGCTACTACCACTATTCTTATTCAGTTGTACGTGGTTGTGACCGTATTGTTCCCGTTGATATTTACGTGCCTGGTTGTCCTCCGACCGCTGAGGCTTTGTTGTACGGCATTATGCAGCTGCAAAAGAAAATCAAACGCGAAGCCACGCTGGTTAGGGACTAGGAGAGACCGATGGAAGAAACACTCTCCGAACTAGGCCGGAACCTTTCCGCCTCTCTTGGATCTTCAGTGCTCGATTGGTCTGTTGATCGGGAAGAGTTGACGCTGATCGTTGACCGCAGCAATGTTATCAAAACGTTGAAGCACTTACGCGACGACAGCCTTTGTTTGTTCAAGCAGTTAACGGATTTGACGGCAGTTGATTACCCAGAGCGTCCAGAACGTTTTGAGATCGTCTATCAATTGTTGTCATTTAAATACAATCTCAGAATTCGTGTCAAAACATCGACTGACGAAGAAACATCTCTTGAGTCGGTTTCTGGGCTGTTCAGCGCTGCTTCGTGGTTCGAACGTGAAGTCTGGGATATGTACGGTGTCTACTTCTCAAATCACCCAGACCTGCGCCGGATTTTGACGGATTATGGCTTTGAAGGCCATCCGCAGCGAAAAGACTTTCCGCTGACTGGTTACATTGAGGTGCGTTATGACGAAGAGCAAAAGCGCGTTGTCTACGAGCCAGTAAAACTCCCTCAGGAATATCGCAACTTCGATTTTACCTCTCCTTGGGAAGGCATGTTGCAGTTGCCCGGTGATGAAAAAGTCGCCGAAAACGGCGAGGAGGCTTGATCCCATGGCAGAAACAGCAATTAAGCCGCTTACACTAAACTTCGGCCCTCAGCATCCAGCAGCACACGGTGTTCTTCGCCTCGTGCTAGAGATGGAAGGCGAGATCGTTGAACGCGCTGATCCCCATATCGGCCTGCTTCATCGCGGTACTGAGAAGCTGATCGAGCATAAAACTTATCTTCAGGCCCTGCCTTATTTTGATCGCCTTGATTACGTTTCTCCGATGAACCAAGAGCATGCTTTTGCTTTAGCCGTTGAGAAGCTAATGGGCGTCGAAGTTCCTAGGAGGGCGCAGTTCATTCGTGTTCTCTATTCTGAGATCTCACGTGTTCTGAACCATCTGATGAACGTTGGCGCTTTTGCATTGGATGTCGGGGCGACCTCACCAATGCTTTGGGCTTTTGAAGAACGCGACCGTCTACTTGAATTCTACGAGCGGGCTTCTGGTGCTCGGCTGCACGCAGCCTACTTCCGTCCTGGCGGAGTCCACCAAGATCTGCCAGCGGGATTGACCGATGATATCCTTGAGTTCTGCGATCATTTCGATAGCTACCTCGATGATGTCAATGCGTTGATCCGCGACAACCGCATTTTCCGTCAACGCGCTGTTGACGTTGGAACGGTAACAGCGGAAGAAGCAATGGACTGGGGCTTCTCTGGCGTTATGATCCGCGGTTCCGGTGTTCCATGGGACCTGCGTAAATCGCAGCCGTATGAAGTTTATGAAGAACTAGACTATGATATTCCTGTCGGTTCAAACGGTGATTGTTTTGATCGCTATATGTGCCGCGTTTTGGAAATGACTGAGTCCATCAAGTTGATGCGCCAGTGCATTGAGAAAATGCCTGAAGGGCCTGTTCTTTCCGAAGACAACAAAGTTTCTCCACCACGTCGTGGTGAAATGAAGCGTTCAATGGAAGCATTGATCCATCATTTTAAACTCTACACCGAAGGTTTCCACGTGCCAGCTGGCGAAGTCTATGTCGCTGTTGAAGCGCCTAAAGGCGAGTTCGGGGTCTTCCTAGTCGCGGATGGATCTAACAAACCTTATCGCTGTCACATACGCGCACCCGGATTTGCGCACCTTCAGGGAATGGATTTTATGTCAAAGGGACACCAGCTGGCTGATACAGTTGCCATCCTTGGTTCCATGGATATTGTTTTTGGTGAGGTTGACCGATGAGAGTTACCACTAGACCGGCTCTTAACCCCGGCAATTTTGCGCTGACCGGTGAACGCCGCGAATTGGCTGACAAAATCAAACTCCGCTATCCTGAAGACCGTGTGGCTTCGGCTATCATTCCATTGTTGGATTTAGCTCAGCGAGAGAATAAAGGCTGGCTTTCTAAGGAAGCTATCGACTTTGTTGCGCAAGAGACGAGCTCTGCATCGATCCGTGTTTACGAAGTCGCATCTTTCTACTCGATGTTTAACATGAAGCCTGTGGGCAAGCATTTCATTCAAGTTTGCCGAACAACACCCTGTTGGTTACGCGGCTCTGATGAGTTGACCAACAAGGTTAAATCCAAGCTCGGCATTGAAATAGGTGAAACCACTGAAGACGGCGAGTTCACTTTGGTTGAAGTTGAGTGCTTGGGGGCTTGCTGTAATGCGCCGATGGTTCAGATCAACGACGATTATTTTGAGGATTTGACGCCAGAACATCTCGACAAACTGTTGGATGATCTAAAAGCTGGTCGCGATGTTTCAATTGGCTCTCAAGCTGGCCGAATTGGTTCTGCGCCTGAAGGCGGACCTCAAACTCTATTAGAGACAAAGGGATAAGCGGTATGTTGCAAGATAAAGATCGCATATTCACAAACCTCTATGGCCAGCATGATTGGCGCCTGAAAGGTGCTATGTCCCGTGGTATCTATTCTGGTTTGAAGGACATGATTGGTCGCGGTCGCGATGCAATCATCGACGACGTTAAGGCCTCTAACCTTCGTGGACGCGGCGGTGCTGGTTTCCCAACTGGCCTCAAATGGTCCTTTATGCCCAAAGATAGCGGCATGCCACAGTATCTAGTCGTGAATGCCGATGAGTCTGAGCCAGGCACCTGTAAAGACCGCGAAATCCTGCGTTATGATCCACATCGGTTGCTTGAGGGCATGCTGTTGGCTGGCTTCGCGATGGGTGCGAACACGGGTTATATCTACATTCGTGGAGAATTTTTCAACGAAGCATCGAACATTCAGCAGGCCATTGATGAGGCCTACGACGCTGGAATGATCGGTAAGAACGCCTGCAAATCTGGCTGGGACTTCGACATTCACCTGCATAGAGGCGCTGGCGCTTACATTTGTGGTGAAGAGACAGCACTACTTGAAAGCCTGGAAGGCAAAAAAGGCCAACCACGCCTTAAACCTCCGTTCCCTGCTGGTTGCGGTCTCTATGGTTGTCCTACAACAGTTAACAATGTTGAGACAATTGCGGTTGTGCCAGAAATCCTACGCCGCGGCGTTGATTGGTGGACGGGCCTTGGGCCTGAAAACAATAAGGGCACAAAAGTCTTTTGTATTTCTGGTCATGTTAACAAGCCTTGTAACGTTGAAGAAGAGATGGGTATTCCTCTGCGCGAGCTCATTGAAAAGCACGCGGGCGGTGTTCGTGGTGGTTGGGATAACCTTCTGACTATTATTCCTGGCGGTTCTTCGGTACCTTGTTTGCCTTTTGAGACTTGCTGCGACATCAACATGGATTTTGATTCTCTGAAGGCCGTTAAGTCTGGCCTTGGAACAGCAGCCGTAATCGTGATGGATAAGTCCACGGATATCATCCAAGCGATAGCGCGTCTTTCACACTTCTACATGCATGAAAGCTGCGGCCAGTGCACACCCTGTCGTGAAGGTACTGGTTGGATGTGGCGTGTTCTTGAGCGTATGGCCAAGGGTGACGCGACCGTCGATGAAATCGATATGCTGTTAGACGTGACTTACCAAATCGAAGGACACACGATTTGTGCACTTGGAGACGCAGCAGCTTGGCCAGTTCAGGGCCTCATTAAGAATTTCCGCCATGTGATTGAAGAGAGAATCGCAGGCGCTCAAAGAGCAGCAGCGGAATAGGAGACTAAGATGCCAAAACTGACCGTTGACGGTAATGAAGTCGAATTCGAACAAGGCATGACAGTGTTGCAAGCTTGTGAGCTTGCAGGCGCTGAAATACCTCGTTTCTGTTATCATGACCGTTTGTCTGTGGCTGGTAACTGCCGCATGTGCCTTGTTGAGCTAGAAAAAGCGCCCAAGCCTATCGCTTCCTGTGCTTTCCCAGCCGGTGACGGCATGGTGATTAGCACTAAGAC
>CAJQQJ010000047.1 GCA_905480445.1 uncultured Alphaproteobacteria bacterium
TAGTGGGTCACCCTACTTTGTTTGACGTTGTCTTCTCTGACGCGAAAGTGCGTGATTACCGGCATGTCCAACAGTCAAATTCAGAACGCAGCGCAAAGTTCAATTCAGTTTTGCGCGATGAAGGTATTTTCAAGTCGCCTGGCAAAGTCTATCCGAGCCTTGCCCTAACGGAAGATGATTTCAATCAAACAGACCGAGCAATTGAAATCGCATCAAGGGCACTATGAACATTCTCCATCCAACTTGTTGCTACCTTCCAATTGAACAGTTGTTTTACTAACGTCATTCGTGTACAAGATTAGTCAGGTTCCGCATGTGGATGACTTAATCAGCGGCACTATATTCCAGACATTGATTTATTTCCCTGCCTCGAATGGCCACAAATGGCATCAATAACGACGGCAGCCAGTCTACATAAGCTCCCAAATATGAAAGTCCCGGTATCACAGGTGTGAACAACCCTGGAAGATAGCGGCTGAAAAAAGAAACTTTTTGAAAACATTCGATACTTTCGGCTTGGCCGAACCAGTTCTGAGAGCCCTATCGGCGCTTGGACATTCCGAACCAACTCCCATTCAAACCAAAGTACTTCCTGTCATGATGGACAAGCACGACATCATCGGCATTGCTCAGACAGGAACAGGCAAAACAGGGGCCTTCTTGTTGCCCTTGCTTGATCAGGCGCATAGAGAAAAACAGCAATTAACGCCTAGAAGCTGCAGCTACTTGATCCTAAGTCCAACGCGTGAACTGGCAGCCCAAATCGCTGCCTCCGCTGCGGCATACAGCAAATTCATGAACCTGTCAGTTGCGGTCGTTGTCGGCGGCGTCAGACCAGGTCCACAAATCAAAGTATTGAGGCGTGGAGCAGACCTTGTCGTCGCGACACCTGGACGATTGCTTGATCACATTGCATCTGGTGCGATTGACCTTAGCAAAGTGAAAACCGTCGTAATCGACGAAGCGGACCAAATGCTTGATCTGGGATTTCTCCCCCCTATCAAGAAGATCATCGCGCGCGTGCCAAAGTCTCGTCAAACGGTCATGACATCAGCGACAATGGCAAAACAAATTCGCACTCTTGCAATGAACATCCTCCGCGACCCTGTTGAGGTTGCTGTAACGCCAGTTGCGCGCCCAATTGAACTTATAGAACAAAGTGTTGTGTATTTGGATAAGTCTTCCAAGCGCGCTGCTCTCACAAAGATCTTGCTCGGTGATGACATCTCTCAAGCAATTGTGTTTACCCGCACAAAACGTGGCGCCGATCAAGTAAACAAGCATTTGACCGAAGCTGGCATTCAGTCGACTGCCATACACGGCAACAAAAGCCAGTCGCAACGTGAACGTTCATTGGCTGGATTCAAATCCGGAAACCAAAAAGTTCTCGTCGCGACCGACATTGCGGCGCGCGGTATCGATATTGACGGCGTGTCTCACGTTGTGAATTTTGAGCTTCCCAATGTGCCCGAATCTTACGTTCACCGAATTGGAAGAACTGCGAGAGCTGGTCGTAGCGGAACAGCGATTTCTTTGTGTGAACCAGCAGAGAGAAAACTGCTTAAAGACATCGAGAAACTCATTGGTAAGGCGCTGAAAGCTGAACCTGGCCAGCCCCAAGGCTCAACAGCCGAAAAGGTCGAGACCAAGACTAACCGTAGACCTGCGCAGTTCAGCAAGGTTGGGGCACCAGAAAACAAGCGGAAGCCCAAGAATTCTCGTCGTCGAGCGAAATCAAACAAGGCACCAAACAACCATGCCCAACGGCTCACAACCAGTTCTGGGACTGACCAGTCAATGGACGGCCTTGTGCGCATGCTTGGTAAGGTTGACACAGCAAAAACAAATTCTTCCGCTCACCGGGGGTAAATCACCGCCAACTCAGGCGATTAACAGTCATTTAAAAGGAAAATCACGATGACTATCGGAACAGTAAAATGGTTTAATGAAGTAAAAGGTTTTGGCTTCATTGCTCCCGACGACGGCACCAACGACGTCTTTGTCCACATTAGTGCCGTGCAAAGCGCAGGCATCCAAAACCTCAATGAAGGCGACAAAGTTGGTTATGAAATCGAGGTTGATAAAGCCCGCGGTAAGTCTTCTGCCGTAAATTTGCAGATGCAATAGCACCATCTGAGCTGTCGCTCTTCGCAGATTTCGAGAAATCGAAGTCTGCGAAGGCTCAGTTTGACCGTCACAGAACCTTCGCGGAAAGCCCAGAACATTTCGGGTTTAACTGTTGGTTTATAGTTGTGTGACAGCGGATTGCCGTTCTTACGGCTCTACCATAACTTTAGAAATACCTTGTGGTATTCAAAAAAGGCGCGTAACGAGTTAAAGATACAGCATGGCTTTACCTCGAATATTTGCCGCAAACCTCCGACAGTTTTCGAAAAACTGAACCAAATTGGCGTCCTTGCCAACCTCCGACAAACCTACACAAGAAAACGTTAGCCGATCCTGACGACCAACTTTAAAGTTGGTGTAAAATGGCAGGACCACATTGCTGGCTCTAGCAGTTGTTACAGGTTGAAAAGTTCTCGTGCTAGCAGCGAAGAAACAAATCACTGGCGCATGCGCTTCCGACTGGAGTGCCAGGTAATCAACGGCTGCGAACAAAACTGATGACCCACTGTCATTTTCTAAACTCGTTACTTCAGACGCGTCAGGCCTACATTTTTCACGTGCACTGAATGAAGCTGCTTTCAAGCAATCTAAGAAGCTTCAAATCAACTTGCGCCTCGGCTTTGAGGCCCCCTAACAAACTGGTTCAATTTGTCAAAATGCATCTGAGTCTCTGTCACTCATTTGCAGGAAGGAAATCCCGTATTGAAGAAGCAACTACTTTTCACCCCCGGTCCCGTCAACGTAGCGGACAGTGTACGACAGGCTATCGCTAAAACAGATATTTGTCATCGTGAGATCGACTTCAACAACTTGCTTGCGAGCATCGAAAGCAAACTGCTCTCGCTTTTTCAGATTAAGCAAAAAGCCGACTACAACGCCATCGTGATAACCGGTTCAGGTACAGCCGCAAATGAAGCGATCTTATCCTCAGTGGTTGGTGATGGAGAAATCCTGATTCTATCAAACGGTGAGTTTGGAGAACGGCTCCATAAGACGTCGCTGATACATAACCAAAAGACACACCTGCTCGAATTTCCTTGGGGGCAAGCCTTGGATTTAAAAACTCTTGAAGCTTACATGAATACTCACAGCATCAACGTCATAGCCATGGTCCATCACGAGACGAGCTCAGGCATGTTGAACCCTCTTGCGGAGATTGGCGCTCTTGCGAAAAAACACAGCGCTATTTTTGTTGTCGATGGTGTTAGCAGCATCGGGGCTGACGCAATGGATATGGAGACCAACAACATCGCCTTCTGTTCCAGTTCCAGCTCCAAGGCTGTTGGTTCTTATGCTGGTCTGTCCTTTGTTGTTGGACGTAAAGCCGAGTTTGAAAAGCTAAGAACTCACCGTGCTAAGACAACTTACCTCAATCTTGCAACATTCTATGATTTTTTAAAAAACCAATCGCAAACACCAAATACGCCGGGTGTACCTTTGTTCTACGCCTTGGAAAAAGCATTAGACAATATTCTCCAAGAAGGTGTTACCAGCCGGTTCGCCAAAATTAAACGACGCGCTGAATTCTTAAGGCTAGGCATGAAAAAACTGGGGCTAAATTTTCTGCTGGCTGAGCAGGATATGAGCTCAATTTTGACCACAGTGCATCTTCCTTTGACATTGAACGCAGCAACGCTTCGCCAAAAACTGCGTCAGAGCTCAATTATTATCTATGAAGGCAAAGGCTGCTTTGCTGGTAAAGTTTTCCAAGTGGGAAACATTGGCGAGTTATCTAATGTCGATATCAAGTTTTTTCTAGACAGCCTGAGGGCGATACTGAATGCTGCTCTAAGTGACGCAGGCCATCGTTCAGAAACGTCTGTTCCGTTCTTGTCTCATGGACCATCTGTTTACGTCGAACAGGACGTTCTAGATGCTATTGCGCCATGAACGAGAGACTGACACGGCTCTGGGCAACTAAAACAAAGAATGACGAATGGTGGTCTTCATTCGTCACCGCTCCTCTTGCTATCGCTGCAAACTACCTGTTGGTTGACCTAACCTGGCTAACGCCAAATAGAATCACAGCCTTGTCCTTTGTCGCTGCGGTCATCGGCGCGCTGTGTATCGTCGTCGGTGGAACCAGCAACTTCGTCATTGCAGCAGCTCTGATTCATGTTAGTCATATACTAGATTGCATGGATGGTCAGATGGCCCGCTATCGGAAAACGTCGTCTGCCGTCGGCAGTTACTTTGACCGTCTAACAGATCAGGCTCAGGTCATTCTTTGGTTTGGTGCCGTGGGTTATGCAGCCTATACCTCCTCTCTGGACGTTACCCCCTTATTCTTAGCCTTCATCGGCACAGCCTTTTACGGGCTACGTGGCTATGCAAAATACGTGGCTGTACACGTCGAAATGACGCTAAACAGCGAATATTTGGCGAAGATTTCAGCCGAAAAAGTTATCACAGAAAAAGCAGGAATTGCCTTTACCTGGCGCGAGAATTTTAATTGGTTTTTGAAAGAACAGCACAAGATTTTCAATTTCGACGAAGGAGTATTTGTTTTCATGCTGTCACTGGCTTTGCTGTTGAACAATCTCGATCTCATGCTCTGGGTATTCGCATTGAGTCAGTTCTTTTATGGCAGCTATCGCGCTGTTCAGCATGGCTGGAGGATCAATTCCACGCCCTCTCACCCAATAGAGAAATAGCGAATGAAAACAGGATTAGGTCTTAACGATGAATAGTATCAACAATTCTGAACTAAAAGCCGTCATTCTTGCTGCAGGCATGGGGTCTCGTCTTCAGCCTTTAACAGACAATTGCCCAAAATGTCTTTTGCTTGTTGGTGGGTCGACGATTCTAGAAAGGATGATCACCAACATCCAGGCTTGCGGCATCAACGAAATTGTATTCGTTCTTGGTTATCTGGGGGAGGAAATTGAATCTTACGTCGTCAGGAACTTCCCTGATCTCACGCACCATTTTATTTACAATCAGTCGTTTGAGGCAACCAATACTGGTTATTCGCTACTGCTTGCAGAAACGGCGCTGGCTGGAACAGGCTTTGTCAAGTTCGATGCGGATGTCGTTTTCGATAGAGAGATCCTCGACAAATTAATCGCGAACCCGTTCAGTGATTGCTTGTGTCTCGATCGCAATATTCAATTGGAGGCAGAAGAGGTCAAAGTTCTAGCTGACAGCAACCATCGAGTTTTACAGGTCAGCAAGACAGTAAACCCAAAAGAGGCTCTTGGAGAATCAATAGGCATTGAAAAAATCGGCCCTCAAACGTCAAAACTTTTGTTTTTTGAGCTTAGGTCGATGATGCAGGATACGGCAAATCATCAAGACTATTATGAAGCGGCTTATGAGAGGTTAATCGATGCGGATACTACTTTTCATGCAGTCGACATAACTGGGCATAATTGGACTGAGATCGACACTCCTGAGGATTTTCAAGCAGCCAACCAAACCTTTGGTTCTAACAAAGCAGCTTAATAAACAGCCCTACTCGCCAATCTAGCAGTGACTTAGACTCTACTAATCGAAACTCTAGTGAGGACCGACAAATTCACACCAAATGTACGCACAAACTACGTTTGACTTCGACACTATACGGCAGGTCCGACTGTCCTATGGTCAATCCGCAACCACCAAGCAGATTACTTCTGTTCTAAGGCTGGGTGCCAATTTTAAAAAGGAAAAACAATGTCTAAAGGCGATAGCAAACGCAGTAACAAGGAAACAAAAAAACCTAAACAGAAGAAACCGAAGGTCTTGGCTACATCTGATTCAAACGCAGGCAAGCCGTCTGTTTCAGTGGCCGGCAAAAAAATCAAGTAAGCATTGTGGTAGAGAAGTAAGCACTAAGTAGTGTCGATTTCTCTACCTTTTTTTTCGAATAGAGCTTCGCACTTCCTCCGGGACAGGCACCTGCTTTAAGGAAGTCTTAGTCCCGCATCGCCCTTCGCGCCTATCCAGCGCAATCAATCATAGTCAATTGGTTACCATCAGCGAAAACTGGTTTTCTTGTTAAAGCTTTAGTGGCAGAATAATGATTGTCCATTAAAGCTTATTCTCCGTTATTCAAGTTCGGTGAAAGTGCTAATGGAAGCATCCTTGTGATGTCGCGACAACTTATGAACAGATGGATTGAACATGCCCGCCACTTTGACATTCGACGACCTTAAATCCCGCGTCGCAGATGGATCAGTTGATACTGTTCTCGCTTGCCTTGTCGACATGCAGGGTCGTTTGATGGGCAAACGCTTCCACGCGGTCAATTTCATTGAAACATCCTTTGAAGAGACCCATTGTTGCAACTATCTGCTCGCAACAGATCTTGAGATGGCGACACCTGATGGATATGCTTCGACAAATTGGCAATCAGGCTATGGCGACTATGTAATGAAGCCGGACCTCGGCACCATTCGCCTTTTTCCCTGGCTTGAAGGTACAGCAATGGTGCTGTGCGATATTCTTGACCATCATACGCACCAAGCCGTTCCACACTCTCCTCGGGCGATCCTCAAGAAGCAAATAGCACGCTTAGAAGAGCTTGGTTTTGACGCGATGATGGCGACAGAACTCGAATTTTTCTTATTTGAGCAAAGCTACGATGATATCCGTAAAGCTGGCTTTCGCGATCTTCAACCTATCAGTGGTTACAATGAGGATTACCACATCCTCCAAACCACCAAAGAAGAAGAGGTGATGCGCCCGATTAGAAATCATCTCTATGCGGCGGGCATTCCGATTGAAAACTCCAAAGGAGAAGCGGAAACCGGGCAAGAAGAACTGAACATTCGCTATGCAGCGGCGCTCGATTGCGCGGATCACCACTCGATTGCAAAACATGCAGTTAAGGAGATCGCCTGGCAACATGGCCGCGCCGCAACTTTCCTACCAAAATGGGATCACAACAAGGTCGGTAGCTCTTCGCATGTCCATCAATCCCTTTGGAAAGACGGCAAACCGGCCTTTTTTGATTCCTCAGATGATTTGGGCATGTCTGATCTTATGCGCCACTACATGGCGGGATTGATCGCCTTTGCGCCTGATTATACCTATTTTCTTGCACCTTATGTGAACAGCTACAAGCGTTTTTCTAAAGGTACTTTCGCACCAACTAAAACCGTTTGGTCTGTCGATAATCGCACCGCAGGGTTTCGCCTTTGCGGCGATGGAACCAAGGGTGTCCGCGTAGAATGCCGAATCGGCGGATCTGACCTGAACCCCTATCTCGCACAAGCCGTCATGTTGGCGGCAGGAATAAAGGGCATTGAAGGTCAAATGGAACTCGCGCCCGCGACAACGGGGGATATCTACGAGGACACTAAAGCGGCGGACATCCCACAAACTTTGCGCTCAGCAACTGAAAACTTACGTGGATCAACATTCCTTCGCGAGGCTTTTGGAGATGACGTAGTTAACCATTACACCCGCGCAGCGGAATGGGAGCAAGAAGAATTTGACCGTGTCGTCACTGATTGGGAAATTGCACGTGGATTTGAGCGAGCATAATCGAAGATTGATAAGGATCTTCCAACCGTCGGCTAATCTTTCTAGCTTGGATCTATTTGCCCTTTCAAACCTTACTCTCCCGTACGTGCGATTTCTTCTTTACGTTTGTCGACGTAAGCGGCAAGCTCTTCTTCAACGGCTGGATCAATTGGCGGCTTTTCGTATTCCTTCAGCAACTGCTTCCAAATTCCATTTGCACGCTCTGTTGCTGTTTTCGAACCTTTGTCTTGCCAATTTTCAAAGTTGCTCCAGTCCGACAACAAAGGAGAATAGAAAGCATCCTGGTAGCGTTCCATTGTGTGTTCGGCTCCAAAAAAATGCCCGCCAGCACCGACTGTTGCCATGGCCTCGATACCAAGTTCCGACCGGTCAAGGTTAACAGGTTTCAAGAAAGCTGCCTGCATTTGAAGCAGTTCTGCATCAAGAATTAGTTTTTCAAAAGAGCAGGTTAAACCACCCTCCAGCCAACCACCGCCGTGCATCATCACGTTAACATGTCCCTGAACACAAGCCATGATCGACATATCGCTTTCGTAAGTTGCCTGCGCATCAACAACAGAAGAAGCCGTTGTGTTTGAGGAGCGAATGGGAATGCCATAATATCGGGCTAGTTGGCCTGAGATTACAACAGATTGGGCATATTCCGGTGTCCCAAAAGCAGGCGAGCCGGTACGCATATCAACGTTGGAAGTAAAATGACCGTAGAACACACGCGCTTCAGAATTTGCTAGTCGGGCGAGTACTATGCCCGCTAAGGCCTCGGCATTTTGTTGGACGAGGGAACCACCAACAGTTACAGGGCTCATTGCGCCAGCCAATGTAAAGGGAGTGACATGAACCGGTTGACCAGCGATTGCCATCTCGATCAGACCATCAGCCTGACCATCATCAAGCAGCAAGGGAGAATTGGTGTTAATGCCAGCGATCAACGCTGGATTTGCATAGAGCTCCTCATCGCTCATTTGCATTGAAATTTTCGCCATCTCAATGCAATCTCTTGCTCTTTTCCGGCTGTTAAGCCAGCAAGGTTGCCATCCCTTATCGGTCAAAGTGAGTTGAGCAAACATCATATCTAAATGCCGTGAACTCTCAGGCAGATCCAAGGGCTCGACCCCCGCCCCTCCTTCATGATGAAAGATATTGAGAGAATGAGACAATTTAACAAACTCGCGAACCTTCTCCATTGAACCTGAACGCCGACCATTTTCAATATCGGAAACGAATGCCGGCCCAGACACAGTTGCAAACACCATCTGGTTGCCTCCGACTTTGAGGGTCTTTTCCGGATTGCGAGCATGGACGGTGAATTCCGAAGGTAAACCCCGGATTAACTGCTCAACCAAGTCAGCGTCGAGGCGAACGCGTTTGTCGTCGACATCGGCTCCGGCATTTTTGAACAAATCAAGGGCTCGGTCATTTTGAACTTCGATGCCGATGCCCTGCAAGACTTCTAATGAAGTATGATGGATCATTGCAACCTGATCATCGCTGATCAATTCCATTGGCTTAAAGGGATTTGAAACCGGAGCAAACGGCAATTGCTTGATAGAGGAACCAGTCTGTGATCTTCGTTGAGTGCGGCTTTGGGAACGACCTGGGCGCATAACTGCTAACTTTCATGAAATAGAAAACTTTGAACGAATAAGAAGGATGACCTTTCTTTCCCGATTAAGCTCCGACCCAGGTTTCAGACCTGACTATTTCATGAATGTGGAAACTCACTAACTCAAACTCACTATTTTTATTCTAAAAGGAACCCTAAAACGACTTCTGGCTTTTTCCAACCTTCTTATTCAAAAATCATTCACTGCAACTTTCAAATTGATCCTGAGGTGGAATTCCTTGTATTCTTTCGGGGATCGCTTCCTGCGCTAACATTCGAGGAATTCATTGCTCATGGCAACGCCCGTAAACAGCCCCGTTGTGGACAAAATCTGCCACGAACTTTCTCAAAGAGCCAACAGCACTTCTGATGAGTCTTTGGCTATGCCTGCTGAATTCTATACCTCTGCTGATTATCTCGAACTCGAGAAAGAACGCGTCTTTCACAACGATTGGGTTTGTCTCGGACATGAGGACGAAGTTAAAAATCCAGGCGATTATTTGGCAACAGAATTGCTTGATGAACCTCTTCTGGTTGCCCGTGGAAAAGATAAAGTGGTCCGTGTGTTCTCAAATGTTTGCAGACACCGGGGCAACATGATTATGCATGGCTCTGGCAATCAAAGCCGGTTTGTCTGTCAGTATCATGCCTGGACATATGGCGACAAAGGCGAGCTGGTTGGCGCTCCACTAATGAAGGACAAGCCGAACTTCAACAAAGCCGCTTGCAAGCTTCCCGAGTTCAAAGTCGAGATATGGAACAAGTTTGTTTTTGTTAACTTAGATGGCAAAGCCCCACCCTTGGCACCGAGATTAGAAAAACTTCAAGGTCAGATTGCAAGCCGCCATCATGAAGAACGCAACCTTCTGCATATGGAAGAAGATGTTTGGGACACGAACTGGAAGTGTCTAGTAGAGAACTTCATTGAGGGCTATCATTTGAGCTCCACCCACCCCACGACCCTGCACCCAATCACACCAACCCGGCTGTGCAAGTATGTCGAAGGCAATGAACAATTCTCAACCTATTTGTCCTACTATGACCCTAGCTGGCCTCCTCGTGGTCCCTTCCATCCTGATTTGACGGAAGATGAAACGCGTCATTCAGTAATGGGCGGTATCTTCCCTTCTTTCGTGTTTGGATTTGCGACGGACTTCACACTCTTCATCGCCATCCGACCCAAAGGCGTAAATCAAGTATCTCTTCGATGGGGTGTCTGTGGACCAGAGATCGATCCTAATAGTGCTACTGCACAAGGCTATGTGCAACGGACAAGAGATTTCAACGCAGAAGACAAGGAAAAGCTGGAAACTCTAAGTCAGGCCTTGAAGAGCAAGTATTACCAACCGGGGCCATTAGCTCCCTCCGACTTTGAGGGAACCATTTGGGATTTCCTTCTCTATATGGCGCGCAAAACTGCCGCTAAATAGAGACGAAATCCCCGAGAAGACCGTCGTTTCGCCAACGCTTCTAAGCCAGATAAAGGTTTGGTCGGATAAAGAATCTATGTTAGCCCAAGGTAACAACAAAGAAACATAGAAGCAGGGAGCTTCCTTCATGTGGCACATGATACTTAGGCGTATCGGCGTGGGGCTGATACTGATTTGGGTCGTCTCGATCCTGATCTTCGCCATGACACAGATCCTACCGGGTGATGCGGCTCAGATAAGGCTAGGGCAACAAACAAGCCCTGAGGCTGTGGCCGCCTTAAGAAAAGAGATGGGACTGGATCAACCCTGGTTCGTTCAGTACTTTTCTTGGATTGGTAATCTTTTAACCGGCGATCTCGGGATCTCTGTCGCTGGTGGCGCCACGATTCAAAGCCTGATTGGCGACAGGATTGGTAACACTATTTTTGTTACCGCGATTGTCACGACTATTTCCGTACCTCTGTCACTGTTTCTTGGTCTGCTCGCAGCAATGTTGCCAGGTGGCAAGATCGACAAAGTCGTCACCGCAGCGACTTTGGGCCTGATAGCTGTTCCTGACTTCTTAATCGCTATCCTGATGATGCTCGTTTTGGCAGTGCAATTAGATCTAGTACCGGCTGTATCGTTGCTAAACGGCACCGAGGGGTTCTGGAAAAAAATCTACATCCTGATCCTGCCGATCACCACGCTTGTTATTGTGGTCTCTGCTCAGATGATCCGAATGACGAGAGCTGGTGTTCTCAATGTGATGAGTTCTCCCTACATTGAGATGGCCATTTTGAAGGGCGTCCCACGCAAAAGGATTATTCTGCGGCACGCACTGCTTAATGCAATCGGCCCGATCGTGAATGTAATCGCGCTCAATCTAGCCTATCTAGTCAGCGGCGTGATCGTTGTAGAGTTTATCTTCTCTTACCCCGGCCTTGCCAAGTTCATGATCAACGGTGTTCAGACTCGCGACATCCCTGTGGTTCAGGCCTGTGGTATGATCTTCTGTAGTTCTTACATCATCTTCATTCTGATCGCAGACATTGCGTCAACCTTATCTAACCCACGACTGAGGCATCCCAAATGAGCGAAGATAAAGCCGTGGCCGAAGAAACGCCCACTCCCGAAAATTATGACGAATTGCATGACGCGCCACCGAAAAACCGGCTGCGGCTGTCTCTGATTGGTAAAATTTCAGTCGGTATCGTTGCCTTTTGGATCGTCATTGCTGTCATTGGCCCCTGGGTTGCCCCCTATCACGAGGCTTTCTTTATCGAAGAGGATGCCAACGGTGAGTATTTTGACGACCCAAGTTACATGCTACCGAGCGGTCTTGCTTGGCTCGGCACTGACTATATAGGCCGCGATGTTTTCTCTCGCATTGTATGGGGTGCACGAACGACAATTGGTATTTCCTTTGCCGGAACAATTCTAGCTTACTTTATCGGCATCACACTGGGTATCGCTGCGGCTGTAAATGGCGGTTGGATTGACACGCTTGTTAGTCGCGCCGTAGATGCGATCCTTACCTTCCCCAGTATCATGTTGGGCTTGATCATCATCGCAGCCTTTGAATCCTCTATTCCTTTGTTAATTGGACTAGCTGGTGTCATCTACGCCGCTTCCGTTTACAGGATCGCCCGCGCTTTAGGCCAAGACATCATGGTGCAAGATTTCGTTATGGCAGCGAAAGCTCGTGGCGAAGGTCTGTGGTGGATTATCACGCGTGAAGTATTGCCCAATGCAGCAATTCCATTGGCCACCGACTTCGGCATTCGAACTATCTTTGTCATTCTGTTTATTTCAAGCTTGAGCTTTTTGGGCCTTGGTGTTCAGCCGCCTATGTCCGATTGGGGCTCTATGGTGCGCGAGAACATGGAGGGCTTGCGCTATGGACTTAGCGGTGGCGCAATCGCCTGTGTGGCCCCAGCCCTAGCCATCGCCTCCCTTACTATATCGATCAACTTGATTGTTGACGATATCTCTGCTGCTGCTGGCGGCAATCTAACGAAGAAGATGGTCTAATGTCAGCAAAACCAATATTTGAATGCCGTGATCTGAAAATTGAAGCCCGACCGTTTGAGGCACCGGCAATCCCCATCGTCAAAGGTGTCTCTTTCGACGTTATGCCCGGCCAAGTTGTCGCTTTAATTGGTGAGTCTGGCTCGGGAAAAACCACGATCTCCCTGGCCTCTCTCGGATACACAAAGCCTGGGCTCTATTTTTCTGGCGGCGAAGCAAAACTGCTTGGCAAAGACATGATCACACTCGATGCCGAGGAGAAACGTCTAAGCCGTGGAGAGAACGTCGCCTATCTGGCCCAAAGCGCAGCAGCCACCTTCAATCCAGCACTAAAGATTGGCGAGCAGGTCACAGAATCCGCAGTTCTGCATGGTGCTATGAACCAAAAAGAAGCCGACAGAAGAGCAGTCGAACTTTACCGTGCTCTTGAGTTACCCGACCCAGAGTTAATTGGTGGACGTTACCCTCACCAAGTTTCGGGCGGGCAACTTCAAAGGCTGATGGCAGCCATGGCTTTGGTCGAAAAGCCGAGCCTTTTGGTATTGGATGAACCAACAACAGCGCTCGATGTAACGACCCAGATCGAAGTTCTTAAAGCCTTCAAGAAGGTCATTGAGGAAGAAGAGTCAGCTGCTATCTATGTCACGCATGATCTCGCTGTTGTTGCGCAGATTGCTGACCATATTGTTGTGCTTTATGGCGGCGAAGTCATGGAGCAAGGGCCCACAGAACAAATCATTAACAACCCCAGCCATTCCTACACCAAACGTCTGATGGCGGCTGTGCGCCCCTCCCCGGCGGCTGGGCAAGGCGAAGTAACATCCGACGAACACGAGCGTGACGTTCCAGCTCTCGAAATCCGGAACCTAACGGCGGGTTATGGTCAGGGTAAGAACGCAATCACAGTTCTTCGTGACATCAACGTTTCAGTAGAACGTGGCCATGTAGTGGGCGTTATTGGCGAATCTGGATGTGGTAAGTCTACACTGGCTCGAGTAATGGCCGGGATGTTACCAGCCACAAAGGGCCAAGTTTTGCTCTATGGTAAAGAACTGAAGCCTGCTTTAGAAGACCGCGCCCGTGACGAGCTACAATTGCTTCAGTTTGTTTTTCAAATGGCCGATACAGCTCTCAACCCTCGACAGACAATTGGCGACATAATTGGCCGGCCATTGACGTTCTACAAAGGCATTAAGGGCAAAGAGCGCCGCGAAAAAGTGCATGATATTATGCGCTTGGTCGAACTGCCGATTTCTTTTGAAAATCGACACCCCGGAGAATTGTCCGGCGGGCAAAAACAGCGTGTAAATTTGGCTCGAGGACTTGCGGCTGATCCCGAGGTTCTACTCTGCGATGAGGTCACGTCCGCACTTGATTCTATCGTCGGCGCCAATGTTATCAAACTGTT
>CAJQQJ010000048.1 GCA_905480445.1 uncultured Alphaproteobacteria bacterium
AAAAGTTGCAAATAACTGATCCTACTGGAAATCCATCGCTAATTCGGTAATGTCAGACGGGAAAATAGGCCTTATAATGAGGTCTCTACAACTTATTTACTTGTGCCGGTACCATTCACCCATTAGCCAACCGACAAAAGGTACAAAACTTGCCTTTCGTAAGGACAGTTCAAATCAATTTGGAATTACTCAAGAGTACTATCAATTCGGGAAAAGTCCAAAAATCACAATTAATACAAATGCTTAAAGAAAATTCTTACAAAACTTCACTCTAGTCACTTCGCTGTTTGGTCTAGGCGAACGGCCTATCTGTCCCTCTAAATATGAGAAACTGCTCCTTACATCCATTGCTGCAATATGAATATGAACAGGAGCCCACAACTCTAGTTGACGGGAGATTACTAAAGCATGACCTAGCTGACAGCGTGCAAGGCTTGATGCAAACAAAGCAAAGATGGGAAGGTTCAAATGATCGCAATCAAGCCATTCAAAGTGGATGTTTCTGATGAAACAATCAAAAGCATCCGCGCGCGCGTTGCGGCCTATCCCTGGCATGAAATGCCAGACGATGGCGGTTGGGACTACGGCACTAACCTCGACTATATGAAGGAATTCTGTGATTATTGGGTTAACGACTATGATTGGCGCGCACAAGAAGCCGAAATTAATCGATTTCCACATTTCAAGGCATCAGTGGATGGTATCGACTTGCATTTCATCCATGAAAAGGGAAGCGGCACCAATCCTAAACCACTAATTATTAGCCATGGTTGGCCGGGCACAATTGTTGAGTTTCTCGACTTCATCGATTTGCTTGCTCACCCAGAAAAGCACGGCGGAAACATCGAAGACGCTTTCGACGTAGTCGCACCTTCCCTGCCTGGATTTGGGTTTTCTGGACGTCCTCCCCGGCCCTATGGGCCCAGGAAAATGGCTAGCGTATTCAATACTTTAATGACCGAAACTCTGGGCTACCAATCCTATATCGCACAAGGTGGAGATTGGGGCGGCGCCATATGCAGCTGGCTTGGCTACGATCATGCGCCAGCTTGTAGAGCCATCCATATCAACGTGTTAACCATGCGCCATAAAGACGGTCCGCAGGGGCAAACTGAAGAGGCCTGGGCGGCGCAGTTTGATCAAGACCAAATCATGCAGGACGGCTACCGAACCCAACAAGCCACAAAGCCACAAACGCTCAGCTATGCCATGATGGACAGCCCGGTCGGCGTTGCTGCCTGGATCCTTGAGAAAATGAATGCCTGGTCTGATACCGAAGGCGACGACATCGAGAGCGTTTACACAAAAGACCAACTTCTAACGAACATCATGGTCTATATCACCACCAAAACCTTTAACACGGCCTCTTGGATTTACTATGGGCGACGCGAGGAAGGTGGCAGAATTCTCTCACCAGAAGGTAAACGTGTTGAAGTGCCAACCGGATGTGCAGTCTTCCCAAAAGAAATGCTGAATTGGCCGCCACGAAGCTATGCCGATCGGATCTACAACATAACTCAGTGGACGGAGATGCCACGAGGCGGTCATTTTGCTGCAATGGAGCAACCTGATTTGCTCATCAAAGACATTTGGAAGTTTGCGCGAAGCCTTGATTAACTCAAAAGGCTTTCAAATAGGTTTATGTTGGATCACTGTGGTCTTTTTCTCGTGAACCTACCGACAAACCCCTGAAGCTTCTTATGAAACCTGATAGTGCGTTAATTGCTATGAGTTAAACTACCGTGTTAGGTTTCGTTGATGGCCACTTCACAGCGTGTGAGGCAAAGAGTGGAGAATTCTATGACTCAAGCCGAATTGGAACACACAAGCCAACCACACACATTGGCAAGAAAGATCTTGTCCGTAGAGCAATCTGTTCGAGGATTGTGGAGGGCATTTATCGCAAAGGTGATAAAGTTCCTTCATGCCGTGAAATTGCAGATCAGCTCCAGGTTTCCAAAAACAGCGCATATGAGGCCTACACTGCCCTTGTTGGGCTTGGCATTCTTGAATCCCACGATCGTTCTGGCTTCAAGGTCGGAATGGATATTCCAACCCTAGAAATTGAGAAACGAGCTCGTGAACAACCAGAACCTAGATCCCTCAACAAACCGATAATTGACTGCCATCTACCCGACGTTTCCATGCGGGCCAACCAACCCAAGAACTGGACTGAATTCGAATACCCGTTTGTTTACAATCAGATAGATACTGAGCTTTTCCCAATTGAAGCCTGGCGAGAATGTTCCCGTTTGGCACTCGGGCGCAATGCTTTGCCCATTTGGACAAGTGAAGCGGTTGACATCGATTGTCCTGAATTGATCTTTCAACTACGGCAGCGACTGCTACATCACAGGGGTATTGATACGGCAGAAGATGAAATTCTTGTGACTGTTGGCGCACAGCATGCCTTGTGCATAATCAGCACATTGTTTGCTGAAGATAGCCGCCCCATCGCCTTTGAAAATCCGGGTTACCAAGAAGCCCGGCACCTATTTCATTTGTACAGGAACGAGATCGCGCCGGTCTCTGTTGATTCTTACGGTCTTGATCCCGACCGTCTGCCGAACGAATTTAAGCTTGTCTACACGACGCCAGGCTGCCAATTTCCATCCATGGTTGCCATGCCAGAGAACCGTCGCGAACTGCTGTTAGAAAAAGCTGAAAACGCGGATGCCTTTATAATTGAGGATGACTATGAAGTTGGATTGTTGGGTCACGTAGAAACAAGGCCAGCACTAAAGTCACAAGACAAAAATGATACGGTTATCTACGTCGGCAGTCTTTCCAAAACCCTGTCTCCAAGTATACGCATGGGATACATCGTAGCGCACCGTGATATTATTGAACGCGCTAAAATGATCCGATGCCTCACTGTCCGGCACCCACCAAGCATTGTGCAGGAAACAACTGCAATGTTTTTGGCGCATGGTTACCACGATGTTCACTTAAACATGTTGCGTGAAACTTATTCTCAACGCTGGCACATTATGCGCAAAGGTATTGAAAAGCATCTGCCAATGTTCTCGCTTGGAAATGCCGCAGGCGGAACCTCTTTCTGGCTAACCGGGCCCACAAATTTTGATGCCAACGATTTCGCAAAACGACTGCAACAGCGTGGTGTTTTGATCGAACCGGGACATATTTTTTACCAGAACGGATTCCCAAGAAACTCATTCAGGATGGGTTTTCCCAGTGTTGCAACGGAGAAAATTGATCAAGGCCTCCAGCTCATTGGCGAAGAGGCTGAATCTTACTTGGGGAATAGTGCTTGGAGGCAGATTTAGACCACTGACGCACTTGCATAAGACTCCGTGCAATTATCCAAGCAACCAGGTTGCTGCTTGTGGAAAGACGATCATCAAAAGACCAAAGATAATGCCGACAGCTACAAAGCGTGGCACATCGCGGATAGCTTTCTCTGGGCTTTCCTTAGCAACACCAGCCGCAGTGTAGATACCGACGCACACCGGCGGTGTAATCATTATGCGGCCTAGAATCAGGGCAGCAAGAGAACTTCAATTTTCTCGGTTCTCCCGCGCAGCTGTACAGGAGCATGGGGTTGGAGTTCAGCAACAAGTTGTTCTGCATTCGCTTCAACTTCTCCGTTTGCTGCCTCAACCAGGTCGCGGCTAACCAGACAGCGGCAACCGATTCCTCGCGTGGCGGCTTCTAGGCGACTGGCAACGTTGACGGTATCGCCAAGGACGGCGAATTCAAGGCGCTGCTCTGAGCCGATATTGCCGATGACTACGGGGCCGTAATGGACGCCGATGGCGAGTTTGAGGTCATTAGCTAATGTGTTGTTAGGTGCGAACTTCCAAGCGTCGAATGCCTTTGCCATTTCCAGCATCGCAGCTAGTGCGTTGGTAGCATCTTTAGGGGTCGGTTCTGGAGTGCCAAAGGTAGCCATCAATCCGTCCCCCATGAACTTATCTAATGTCCCTTCACAACTAAATATGACGTCAGCCAGTAGGCCATGTACATCACGCAAAAGTTCGATGGTCTGGCCGGGATTGTGTCTTTCAGACCATGTGGTGAAGCCAACGAGATCGGCAAATAGAACAGCACAATTGTGTTCGCTCGGCGTTGAAAACGGATTGGACCGTTCAGCCAACATAACGGCGGTTTTTTCTGGGAAATATCGCGCAAGATTAGATCGTTCAGTTGCCAGATTGGCTTGCCGCATTGCAACAGAACGAGACCGTCTTACGGCAAGCGCCAAAAGACTGGAGACAACCAGTATAACAACCACCTCTTGAACACGTACGCTCATGTCGATGAAATGAGGGTTCCCATTGAGCTGAGATAAGGCTTCTACGCTTGCGCCATTAGGCTGCCGCCAGACCGTTTTGGGCATCGCGATCAACAACAGCACACCCACCGACCAGCATAAGGCGGCGGATATCCCACCCCACAGCACCAGTTTCGGTTGGTAAACATAGGCAAGACCAGCCAGAAGAATGAAGAAGAAGATAAAGGAGCCAAACCGTAGGCTGTATTGTGGCGGCAGCTCCACAGGCAACAAGGGATTAGGGTACAGGGTCGCTATAGCGACGACAATACAGTCCGCTGTTACAAAAGCATATTGAAACCATGGCCTGTCCCAGCTCGACAGCTGAATACGCCATGAACACCATCCTAAAGCTGACAAAATGGCGATCAGGCAAGCAGTAAACAGTGGTGCGGGCCAAGGAGTCACAAGAACGATGAGCGGAACGATCGCGACCATAGCAATCAGGCGTCCTCGAAAAGCGCTCTTTTGTGCGGCCAGTTCTTCTGATCGCAGCGAATAGTCAATTTCGGCCATTTGTTGTCCCGCCAATCCGGTTCGACATCTATCTGTGTTCGCTGCTTAGCACGTTTGGGCTATTCATTCCGCTTCTTACAGTTGGCCACCAAATGATTATCTTTGGCAATAGAACCAAAGCCAGATGACGCAGATTAGCTAGTTCCGCGATTTGAATTCTCAACTCGAGAAACACGACAACATCCTGTTTTTCTGCCCACCCATTCGCAGCAGTGCCGTTCTACCTAAGCTTGATCGACTGCCCGCTTCACTGCCATTTGGTCCTTTCCTTAGGCCAGAACAGTTGGATCATAGGCAGCCATGTCAACCAAAGAGAAATAAGTTGCAACATCTACACGAGCAACAACCCTGTTTGTTTCCAGAGAAACAAAGTCTGGATAAACTGTTGAAGACGGTTAACAACTAGTCCGTATGAAGCAATAGTGGAATTTAGACAGGGTACGTCGCTGAGGGTCTTCACACACCTATTTCCCTTGGCCTCGATCTGCGTCATAAACCGCGCTGCTCTTACACTTAATTCCACCATGCCAAAGGGGCATTCTCGGTGGAACGTGAAAGCATTACTCGGCTGTTCTCTCTTTCCAAATTTCCTGGAAATGGCAACGATGAGAACGCCCTTCAGGCTCTATTACCCATTTTGGAACTTGAGAGGAACAGGATGGTTGAACGAACGGACAGCGATTGTGGAATTCACAGCCTGGCAAGCGGTTAAGGATTGATGGCGGTTCTCCCTGTAGCTCAATACGCATCAGTTGCGCGTCTGGATCAGGTTCTGGATTTGCGGCCAACAAAGCGAGCGTATAGGGGTGTTTGGGGGCGGAAAACACTTCTTCGGTCGGGCCTTCTTCAACCAGCTTGCCTAGGTACATAATGCCAACGCGATCTGTGATATGCCGCACGACGTTGAGGTTGTGAGTAATAATCATGATCGCCAAGCCAAGTTCGTCCTGAAGCCTCGCTAGAAGATTCAACATCTCGCCTTGAATCGAAACATCCAATCCAGCAGTCGGTTCATCTGCGATCAATAACTTAGGATCAAGAGCCAAAGCTCTCGCCACACCGACGCGACGAGCCTGGCCACCAGAGAGTTGGTAAGGGTATCTTCCAGCAAAATCCGCTGGCAGACCCACCATTGATAGCAGTCTTTTCGCTTCCGCGTTCAGGTCCTTGTCCTTCAATCCCTGAATCTTGAAAGGCTCGGTGAGTTGAGCGCCGATGGTTAGCCTGGGGCTCAAACTACCAATTGGGTCCTGGAAAATGACGACGATTTCACGTCGCAGACGTCTAAACTGATTCTCGGGTAAGCCCCGCAATTCTTGACCTCGGTATCTTATCGACCCCTCGCTCGCGTGATGCAGTCCAGTGACTGCATGTGCCAAGGTTGTTTTACCAGACCCACTTTCGCCAACGATGCCGTATGTCTGTCCTTCTTCGATTACGAGATCGACACCCGAAACCGCCTCTATTTCATTTTTCTTACCAGTAAAAGTATCGAGAAAACCACCACGAACGGTGAAGCGCACAACCACGTCTTCTATTTCTAACAGAGCGGTCATTTCGCGGCTCCTTCTGTGAGTAAATGACAGGCCGCTGCGTGGCTCTCTGTCACCCGTTCTAATCTTGGGTTCTTACTCCGACAGAGATCAAAAACCCTCTGACAGCGGTCTTGGAAAACACAGCCCTTGGGTAAGTTTACCAAGTCAGGTATTTCGCCTGGGATGGTTGGCAGATTCCTGGTTTTGACTTTGATATTGCCGGGGTCACAGCTTAGCAAGGCCTCTGTGTAGGGATGCTTGGGGCTGTGAAAAACGTCGCGAACGGCACCCTGTTCCACAACTTCACCGGCGTACATAACCACCACATGATCACAAAGCTCAGCAATAACGCCGAGATGATGAGAGATAAATAGGATCGCACAACCAACTTCGTCTTGAAGCTCCCGCAATCGCTTAATGATCTGAACTTCGAGGGTCGCATCAAGCGCCGTCGTGGGTTCATCCGCGATCAGCAGCGATGGTTTGGTCATCAATGCCATTGCAATTGCAATGCGTTGTCGCATGCCGCCAGAGAACTCGAACGGGTATTGATTGAGACGTTGATCCGGGTCTGGGATACCAACCAGCGCCAGCATTTCTGCCGCTCTCTTTAGTTTATCTTTTTTTGAGATCTTATCCCTGTATTGGATGTCAGTCATTTGGCGACCAACCGTCAAAACAGGATTGTGAGTTTGCATAGGATCCTGAAAGACCATGGAAATTCCTGGTCCTCTCAGGTCTCTCAGTTCCTTCTCAGATTTGCTGAGCAGGTTCTCGTCATGAAAAAGAATGTCACCCTTTTCAATTGTAGCATTTGATGCCAGCAATTGAATCACTGCAGAGATCAATGTTGATTTACCGCAACCGCTCTCACCGACAATTCCAACGATCTTACCTTTTGGCACCACCATATTGATGTTTCGAAGTGCCTGCAGCGGCCCCTTTGGGGTCGAGTAATTAACCGACAAATCACGGAGCTCTAGAACGTTCTCAGTCATTACTTGTCTCCTCCCCGACCACGCAGTTTTGGATCAACTACGTCACGCAGCGCTTCGCCCAGAAATGTAAAGCCCAGCGTCGTCAAAATGAGAGGAATACCACCAGCGATAATGAGCCAGGGCGTGTTGCGAATAAGTGAATAGCCATCGTTTAATAGAGAGCCCCAAGAAGGTGTTGGAGGCCTAACGCCCATGCCTAGAAAACTAAGTCCAGCCTCAAGACCAACTATCGTTGGGATATCCATCGCAGCGAGAACTGCCAATGGGCCAAGAACGTTTGGCAAAATGTGTACTGCCAGAATCCGTGGCGTCGAAGCTCCCAGGGCTTTTTCGGCCATAATGAATTCGCTAGATTTTATGCTCTGGGTCAATGTTCGCACAACCCGACCGTAAGTTGGAACTGAGGTAACCATGATGACAAGGATGACTGTGTTGAGGCTAGGGCCGACCAAGGCGACGACAGCGAGCGCGAACATAACAGTTGGAAAGGATCTTACGGTGTCAAAAAGCAAGACGATTAGATTGTCCAGCCACTTCGGGCCGTAACCGGCTACCATGCCGAGAAAGATCCCAATCGTCATGGCGCCAATGATTGTCGGCAGCGCAACCTGAAGCGCTACGCGTCCACCCATGATAACGCGAGAGAAGGTATCACGGCCCAACTGATCAGTACCCAAAAGATGCGCCCAGCTTGGACCTTGCATTCTATCGGGAATGTTTAAGGCAATCGGATCATAGGGTACGATCCAACTGGCAAACAAAGCACTGGCAAAGATCAACATGACAATCACTAGGCCTATCAGGCCAAGAGGGTCACGGATCAAGTGGTAAAGAATATCGCCAATTTCAGAACGGGATTTGATTTTGGACATAGCCTGTGCTCCCCTATTTCTTCGACCGGATCCGGGGATCCAAGAA
>CAJQQJ010000049.1 GCA_905480445.1 uncultured Alphaproteobacteria bacterium
TCAAGCGCATGAAGTGCTGGATGATCAAGATCGCTGGTGGTCACAAAAAGTTCGGGTTGGCTGACGAAAGGTTTCTGCATGACAAAAGTTACCAAATATTCCAGCCTATGGGAATCCTCTAGTTATGCTGAGGTCTCATTACATTATCGAAAAGCTGGGTGCAGTTTCGGCTTCGTCCGTGGCTTTCATTCCGCCAGTTGTCGCGATCCTGATCGGTGTCGTTCTGGTCAGCGAGGTAATGAGCTTCTGGGACTATCTTGGCACGGCTCTTATCTTTGCTGGCTTGGCCCTGGTGAGCAAACGATAGAACCGTAGAGCAGAACGTAAAAAGGCCCCAGAAAAACTATTTGGTTTCTAGGGCCTTTTATTGGTTTTGGCGTGTAGGCTTAAGCGACGAGTGCCCAAACTGCCATAACACCGAGGACGATATTGGCGAGCAGGCCGATGACGTAAGAAATGGTTCTGGGACCCCCATCACGTTTGCCGACATTGCCATAGTAAACGAGCCAGTGAATCACTCTGCATACAACGTGGATAATAACCAACCAGTTCACCAAGGTAAAACTGACACCGGCCAAAATTGCCAACACAAATGCGCCAAGCATCATCGGCAAATTTTCGGCTGAATTGGCATAGGTGCGCATGATGCGGAAGCCCTTGTCATCGTGTGTGCCTTTGAGCGGCATACCCGCTACTTCGTGACCGGGCGCCAAGGCCAAGATACCAGCCAGAAAGCTCTGCACTGTAACAGCAAGCACCAAGATGCCCATGGCGATGAGGGCTGGCTTGTAACCTGCGAGGTGGGGCAGGTGTTCGAGAATTGATTCCATAATTTATCTCCTTTGAATCTCTAACAAGACGATTGAGAAAGCCAACAATCGACATTAGAGGAAAAATTCTCGCTGTATAGAGCTAGAAAAGCGAAATTTATGCTGAGGACAGTTTGAACGACTCTCAGCGTAGCAAAAAGAGTCAGTATTATTGACCTAATTGTAATTTTATGTCAGCATTGCTGCCATGATTGAAAGAAACAACCAAAACCAAGACCCTTGGTGGCCGCGTTATGCTGATCGAATGGATGGTATGCAGGCTTCGGAAATTCGTGAACTGCTTAAGATCATCGATCAACCTGGCGTGATCTCATTTGCTGGTGGCATTCCTGATCCAGAGCTCTTTCCCAGAGACGCTGCTCGGCAGGCCTATGAGGCTGTTCTGTCTGACCCTGTTTCTGCGAGCAAAGCGCTGCAATACTCTGTTAGCGAGGGTGACTCAGATTTGCGTGCATGGATCGTCGATCATATGGCTATGCAAGGTGTGGCCTGCTCGATTAACAACATCTTGGTTACCTCGGGCTCACAACAGGGGCTGGAGTTTTTAGGTAAGACCTTTATTTCACCAGGCGATACCGTTTTGGTGAATGCACCGACCTACTTGGGTGCGCTACAGGCCTTTGCCTGTAACCAACCAATCTATGATGCTTTGGCAACTAAGGCGACCAATCGAACAGCGGCGTCATACCGTGAAACAGCGCTGAGCCGTGGCAGCAAGGTTTCGTTTTCCTACGTTGTGCCTGACTTTGCAAATCCGACAGGTGAAACGCTGACTTTGGAGGAACGCCATCGGGAACTTGGGCTAGTTCATGACCTCAATATCCCCCTTGTCGAGGATAACCCCTATGGTCAGATCCGTTTCGAAGGTGACCCTCTTCCCGCTCTCTTGGCTTTGGAATGCCAGAGGGTGGGTTCCATCAACAATTCTCAGGTGATTTATTGCGGCTCATTTTCCAAGGTTTTCACACCTGGCCTTAGGGTTGGCTGGGTCTGTGCATCAAAGGAAATCATTCAACGCCTTTGTTTGATCAAACAAGCGAGCGACCTTAACAGTCCCGCGATCAATCAAAGGGTCATGCATTGGTTAGCTGAGCGAGAATTTGGCAACCAGATAGCAAAAACTAAAGCCAGCTATGGCGCAAAGCGAGACGCAATGTTGGCGGCTTTGGAGAAGTACATGCCGATCGATGTTGACTGGACACATCCGCAAGGCGGCATGTTTATCTGGCTCACTCTGCCTGAATCCAAGGATGCCGGTCAGCTTTTAGATCGCTCGCTTAAGGAAGTTGGCGTGGCCTTTGTGCCAGGCCAGGCCTTCTATGCAGATAAGTCAGGCAAGAACAAAGTAAGGCTCAGTTACTCTTTGCCAACCGTAGATACAATCGAGGAAGGGATCACGAAGCTGGCTGGGCTTTTAAAAGCGCCCTGATCTAAACAAAAAAAGCCGGTACTTTTGTGTGAGTACCGGCTTCAGATTTTTGCTGCGAAAAGTTAGATCTATTCGCGGTCTTTCATCTCTGTGATGATTGTGATCGAAATAGGGCCCGTTGAAAAGCCACCAACGCCAAAGGCTTGGTGATCAATTGAAGTTGTTGCTGTGAAAGCAACCCACTGACCTTTGTAGTAGTCAATGTAGGCGCCCAACGGATGTTCACCGCGATGGCTCATTGTCGTCGCCAGCGTCACTGGGTGGGTCATTCCATGAATGGTAAGGTCGCCTGCTATGTCGGCTGTTTCGTCACCGGTTTTTGTGATTGAAGTCGACGTGAAGGTAATTTCTGGGTAAGTTTCTACTTCGAGAAAGTCAGCGCTTTTTAGGTGAGTGTCCAATGGACCAAAGCCAGAGGCCAAGCTGTTTGCTTCGATTGTAGCTGTGATAGTGGATTGCTCAACATTGTCCGGATCAAGGCTCAGAGTTGCCTTTACAGATGTAAATTCTCCGGATTGCATTGAAACGCCAGCGTGGCTCCAGCCGAACTTAACTTCGGTGTGTCCTTGGTCTGAGTAGTAAGTTTCTGCGCCAATCGCTGTTGATGCGATGAACAGCGAAGATGCGACGAGCCCTAGGCTAAGAATTTTTTTCATTAGGTTTCCTCCATTAGAACTTAACCGTTCAAGTTCGGCCAAATCCATAGTTAGTGTGAGCGATGAACATTGTGTTTCGCTCGTTGAATAATAGATGAAAGTGCATCTATTCTGCTTGCAAGACTGACCTATCCTGGTCAAAGGTGCTAGAAAATAGCGAATAAATCACAAAAACGTGAAGCCATGTACCCTACTGAAAACGAAACCCGACTATGGGTAGCCATCAACCTTTCACAACGTTTGATCTATCGAAAGATGGATGCAGCGCTAAAGGAGAAAAGACTGCCGCCGCTTCGATGGTATGATGTGCTGTGGGATTTAGAACGCGCAGGGGAAAAGGGAAAGAGGCCCTTTGAGCTGGAACAAAGCCTACTGTTCGAGCAGTCTAATTTATCTCGCCTGTTACGCCGTATGACAAATGAATCTCTGTTGGAAGAGCGTCAGTTTTCTAGGGATCGGCGCGGCAAGATTTTAAGAGTGACTGAAAAGGGTAGAGTCGTCCGCAAAAACATGTGGAAGATCTATGGCCCTTTGATCCACGAGTACATGTCACAAATCGAAAGTGAGTCGGAATTGAAGCAATCATCTGCTTCACTCAACAGGCTCGTTGACTGTTCTGTTATAGAGGATTGAACTTATTGTTTCGGCTTGTCTTCTGAGTACACGAACTAAGGCTCTGACGTCACTCTCGTTGTTGTAATGTGCCAAAGATATTCGGAGGCGATTATTGCGGTTGCCGCATATTATGCCTTCCTTTGTTAAATCTTCAACAATGGAACCAAGCTCGCCTTTTGAATGGCTTAGTGTCACAATATGAGGCGCAGCCAGAACTTTATCTCGTGGGCCGTAGGTCCGCCAATAAGAATCTACTAGTTCATCGACCAGCATCGTGGCCAATGATTTTGTATGATTTTCGATTCTGCTGATACCTAAATCCAATAAATCGGTTATCGCAACGGTGAGGCATTTCAATGAGATGTAGGACATTGTCGACTGGGTGTACCGTCGTGCATCATCAGCCAGTGGTAATTCTGTTGCACGGAAGTCAAAAGGGTTCGGTGCTCCCATCCAACCGGGAGCCGGCGGAACTTGGCTTAGAAACTCTGGTGACATGACTGCCAAAGCGACGCCGCCGTGGCCACCCAACCACTTGTATCCACTACAAACAATGACATCTGCTTCCCAGGCTTTGGCATCGATAGAAGTTGCGCCAGCTGCCTGAGTAACGTCGACTACTAAGCGCGCGCCAACATTGCGTGATGCTTGTCTTAAGCGAGCTATGTCTGCTCGTGACCCAGTTGAGAATTGAACATACGACACCAAAACAACAGAAGTCTGTTCATGGATTTCTTGGATAAGAGTATCAGTAATATCTTCGTTTTCAATTTCATCTACAAAAGTCAATTCGCAGCTGTTTCGTTCGCAGTAAGCAATCCAAGGTCTGGTGATGGCTGGGAACTCTGAGGAGATTGCAACAATCTTGCTCCCAGACTTCGGCGCGAACAAATAAGGTAGCTGGTTGAGCATTTCACCGGCACTGCCAATGATAGCTAGTTGTTCGCTATGGCAATTAAGGATCTTTGCAGCCTGCCCTCGTAAATCGGAGAAAAAGGCAACTTCTTCATCGTCGGTCATGAACAAATTGCCATGACGTCCCACTTGATCAAGAAAACTGTGCATTGCTTCAACCGCCGGTTGCCCGATCAACCCAAGTGATGCTTGGTTTAGATAGGTGGCATTTTCCAAGCTGCTATAGTGCTGGCGATTTGAAAGAGATTTGACCATATCAAACCTAAGACCGTTTCAATTTGACGACGATTTCGTCCAGTTTGACCAAAAACTGGGACCTGTCAGCTTTGCTGAAAGGCGGTGGACCACCGATCTGGTCACCACCAGCCCTCAAATCGGACATGATTGCGCGTGTTGCTAGAGCCATTCCGATGGAGTTTTCCGTGAAAGGCCTGCCGTTGGGTTTTAGAGCCATGGCGCCAGCTTTCAGGGCACGCTCGGCTAGAGGAATGTCGGACGTGATGACGACTGCTTTGGGATGGGCGATCTCAGCAATATGATCATCAGCAGCGTCAAAACCATCTGATACAACGACCTGACTTAGCAGCGGGTGCTGAGGCAGGCGAAGATAAGCATTGGACACCAGAACGACCGCGACCTCATGGCGGAAAGCAACTTTGTAGATCTCTTCCTTTACTGGGCAGGCATCGGCATCAACGAGAATTTGTGGTTCCACGTTTACCGTCCAAGACTCAGCTTCATTTGGCGATTGACGTCCTTGTACAAAAGGTAGCGGAAACGTCCTGGCCCGCCTGCGTAACAGGCCTGAGGACAAAAGGCCCGCAGCCACATGAAATCACCGGCTTCTACTTCGACCCAGTCATCGTTAAGCCGGTAGACTGCTTTGCCTTCCAATACATAAAGGCCGTGTTCCAT
>CAJQQJ010000050.1 GCA_905480445.1 uncultured Alphaproteobacteria bacterium
GGCGGCCCAAATCACGACAATGATTGGCACAAGAAATGCGGCCCAACCCCAAAGCTGAAAAACGAGGTCAGCGCAGTAAGCCCCAACATTACCTAACCAATTGCTGGTTTCGTGATAGCCCGCAAAGTTAGTAGCATTATCCTTAGGCGAGTATCCCAGTAGAGAGAGCAGAACAAAAAGCGCAAAACCAGCGAGAAGCAGACCTACAAACTGACCTAGTCTTTTCTTGAACGCAACGACGAGGAACTGAGGAAACAAAGTCGTGGAAGGCGTGTCACCTTTGTCGGACAAATAATCAGGCCCACTTACATAGGTATATTGTAAGTTTACGGGTTTCTTTTTGTGCAAAAAGGAAGACAGCATCGACCAATAACTCCGCCCTAAAAAAATATCTGGGCTATAAAAAATTTGCTGTGCCAAAAAGGCTTATTAAATATAGGATCAAAATGACCTATCTTCCTATAACAGACTCCGACGCCTTTGATAAGACTCCAGAGGCATTTTTTTCCAAAGCCAATCTCTTGGCGCAAGTCGCCATCTCTCACGCCAAGACCGAGAAAGAAAAAAAGGAATGAACAACCAACAAACAAGCAGCGATGTCACTATCTCGGGTGCTGGTTTGGTGGGCAGCCTTTTGGCGTTGGCGCTGGATCGCTACGGATTTACCGTAACCCTGATTGACCAAAGAGATTGGTTTGAAGAATTGCCCCAATCCGACGGACGCGCAAGTGCCATTGCTGGCGACTGTTGGCAAATGCTTAATGTGCTCGGTCTGACATCCTTTCTCAAAGGTCAAAAGATCCACGGGATGAGAGTAGACGAAGCGGTTCTTGATCACGAAAAAACCAAGTTTTCACTACAATTCGATGATCAAGGTGAGACATCAGCCTTGCTAGGCATCATGGTTGAAAACCATCAATTGAGAAAGACACTCAACCAGGCTTTGAAACAATCGAGGCAAATCAAATTTGCCGCCAAAAACAAGATCACCTCATTTCAATCATTGGGTGGAGAGGTTACTTGCAAGCTTTCCAGACGCGAAGATCTTACAACCCGACTGTTGGTGTCAGCGGAAGGCAAGGGATCGAAACTCAAGGAACTGGCAGGTATAAAAACGCAATCGTCGGATTATGCGCAAGCGGGCATTGTTTGCACGGTTTCCCATGAACAACCCCATGAAGGATTGGCTTATCAATGGTTCTTGCCAAACGGTCCCTTTGCCTTGCTCCCCCTGCAGGGAACGCAAGAACAGCCTAATCGTTCATCGATTGTTTGGTCCGAACAACGAGACCTTGCTGCGGCGATAATGATGGTCGACGATCAAGAGTTTTCAAGCCAAATGCAACGGCGGTTTGGTGACGTTCTTGGGAAACTGCAGATAGAGGGTGGTCGTTGGAGCTTTCCTCTGTCGGCCTCCATCGCTGATAGCTTTGCGAAGGATAGGTTAGTTCTCGTTGGTGATTCCGCTCATTCTATTCATCCCTTGGCAGGGCAGGGCTTGAATCTTGGTGTACGTGATGTTGCTACATTAACCGAAGTGCTGGTAGATGCTCGCAAATTGGGACTTGATTTCGGCTCAGATCTAATCCTGGCTAATTATGAAGGAGCAAGGCGATTTGACTCTAGTATGGCGCTGGGTCTTATGGATGGGCTCAACAATCTCTTTTCTAATTCCCATCCGCCAGCAAGATTGTTGACCTCAATCGGTTTACCGGTTGTTAACCGCCTTGAGTCGTTGAAGGCCTTTTTAGTTGGGAAAGCGGGTGGACAGTCGTCCAATCAACCAAAGCTGCTGAAGGGTGAAGAGATCTAGGCAAATCTAGTAGCTGGGGAAACTGTGCTCCTTGGCCACAAAATAGCCTTGCTGCAACGAAATGCCGAGTTCCAAAAGCCTCGCAGACTGTTCTGCTGTTTCGACGCCTTCGGCAACCAGCTTGCAGCCGAGCTCTTCCGCCAGTGAGACAAATCCTTCCAGGAGAACTGATCTATTCGGCCCAGAGATTGAATGTTGCACGAACAGCCGATCAAGTTTGAGATAGTGTGGTTGCAATCCCATGATGTCGTCAAAGGGCAAGATACCGGCACCGACATCATCAAAAGCGATTTGACATCCAAGCTCAATCAGTTTTTCCACACCGTGATAGATAGGTTGGAAATCAGAGACTGCCCAGGCTTCAACAACTTCTATAACTAGCCTCTGCCGTACTTCAAGCCCGGCTTGAGAAATAAGGCTGATCGCTCTGTCGAGGAAAGCTTTCTGAAAGCGGCTCCTCGGGAAATTGACAGACAGCACAAGCTGAGAATCTGATTCGAGCAGCGCTAAGGCTCGGGTTAGGGTATGATAGTCGCTGTCTTCGGAAAAGTTTGGCTGGTACCCTTGCTTGTGACTCAGATTCGGCCAACGCGTAAATGTTTCAAAGAAGGCTGTTTTTTCTCTGGATTGATCGACGATTGCTTGAAAGGCGAGTTGCTGGTCTAGTTGAGTAGGTACCTCCGCTGGTTCAGACAAGGCTGTTCCGAACGGGCTGTCTTCGTTCCAAAACCTCGCGATTGTTTGTTCTGAGACTTGACTGTTTTGCTCCAAACTGGTGGCCAGTTTCTCAAGGTAGGACCTTGGTTCAGCTACATCGAGAAAGGGGATAACTTCAATTGAAGTTCCAAAATCTTTGCAGTTTGTCAGTCCATTGACCAACAAAGACAAATTCTGATTCCGTTGCATTAGGAAGGCTGTGTGGCTGTTTCCAACCGCTATTTCCTTTTCCACCGGCAAAGCTTCGGAAAAAAGGCAATTCTCAAAGTCAGCTTTATGAGAGGTGTTAACGACTAGAGCCGACAAAAAGGGTGAATCTTGTTTTGTATGACTATTCTGTTTCACGTATGTGCCGTTTTTTATCGCCTTCGCCTAGTGCATCAAGCACCGTAATTGTGGCGATTTTTATTTTTATAACCGAATCCTAAACCGAAAGCGGCTAAGATCAAACGTTGACAAAGAAAATAGTCGAATTTGGCGCAGGTAAAATTGACTTAAAGTTTGAATTCTTGTTTCACCAGCCCCATTTTGCCTTATTTGGCGAATCTTTGCCTTTTATTCGCCAGATATTGTAAGCAAATACACTGAGACCTCAGCATAACTAGAGGATTCCCATAGGCTGGAATATTTGGTAACTTTTGTCATGCAGAAACCTTTCGTCAGCCAACCCGAACTTTTTGTGACCACCAGCGATCTTGATCATCCAGCACTTCATGCGCTTGAC
>CAJQQJ010000051.1 GCA_905480445.1 uncultured Alphaproteobacteria bacterium
TCCAACCCTAAAAGTTGCAAATAACTGATCCTACTGGAAATCCATCGCTAATTCGGTAATGTCAGACGGGAAAATAGGCCTTATACTGAGGTCTCTTTATGTGACTAGAAAAATTCATATCAAATACTCAGGTGGTTTCAGTCCGCCTGGTTCAGGAACACCAAGATCCAGACAGGCCCTAAGCCCCACTTGATGCACAGAACAAGCGTCGGGCTGTGATGATCACGTCTTCTGGCACCTCTGCTATTGCCCAGGATGCGCCCTCGGTCCATAGGTGGTCGCCTGGGATCTGGCAGGAGATGCGCAGAATGCCTTCAAAGGGCAGCTTGTCTTCGGTGATGATCCGGACATCGGTTTCAGTGTTGCCGTCGCCGCTGACCAACTCTCCGAACCAGTTGTTCCAATAGACGCCTTCCAAGGGCTGATTAAACAGAAAGGTGCGCCCGTCTTTGCCGACGTCACCGACCCCCATATCTTGGGCTTGGCTTGGGCCGGTAAGTACCGCTGTAGAAAGTGCCAGAGTCAATGTGATAATTGAGAGTTGCTTGATGATCATAAGAGCCTGCCTCCTACACAGGGAATTTCAAGTAAAGAGTACTAGGGCGTTGCGGGCTGCGTGAACCAAGCTGGGCCATCGTCTGTCATATAGACGTGGTCTTCTAGGCGTACACCGAACTCTCCGTAGCGACAAATCATAGGCTCGATTGAAAAACACATGCCCGAAGCCAGCGGTAGGTCGTTGTCTTTCACGATATAGGGTCCCTCGTGCACGTCCATGCCGATGCCATGACCAGCGCGGTGCGGCGTGCCGGGCAGTTTGTATCCAGGACCGTAACCACCGGCGGTTAAAACCTTGCGCGCAGCTGTATCAGGGGCAGAACAAGGCCCGCCGAGCTGGCTGGCGGCGAAGGCAGCTTGTTGCATCGCTGCCTCTAGTTCCCAGACTTCCTTTTGAAGCTCTGTCGCCTCGCGGAAGAACCCCGTGCGAGTGATGTCTGAGTGATAACCATGCAGCGTGGCACCTGTATCAACCAGGACACTGTCGCCCTGCTTCAATTGCTGAGGATAGGAAACGCCGTGGGGATAAGCCGTTGGTTCGCCAAACAAAACGATCTTGAAAGTCGACGGCCCGTCCATGCCGATTTTGATGTGCGCTGCATCCAAGAAAGCCTGCACGTCACGGGTATCAATGCCCTCCACCATAATCCTAGCGGCGGCATGTTGGATCTGCAACGTCATAGCCATCGCCTGCTTGATCAGGGCTATTTCTGCGGCTGACTTGTACATCCGGCAACTGGCTATAAGCGGTGCTGCATTGACGATCTCTAGGCTGTTACCGCCAGCCTTCATCAATCCATCAACCGTAAAGAAAGGTGTCAGTTCGTCGACGGCCAGCTTGACACTGCCTCTTCCAGACACAGCCTTTAAACGTTCAGCAATCAGCGCGGTTGGGGATTGCTCCTCCTCCCAAACCAAGAAGTCTCCATCGAGGCTAACATCGCCGCGAACCTTGGGTTCCTCGAAAGCTGGACAGACGTAGGTCAAATCGCCTTTGTCGGTGATAATCACCCCGTGCAAGCGCTCACTTTGATGAAGACGAAGCCCAGTGAAGTAATCCATAGATGTTGTGGCATCGATGTAGAGCGCATCAATTGACTGCTCCGCCAATAAGCCAGCAACCTTAGCAACGCGACCTTCGCGCTCTGTCTGGGTGATTGCTGGAACAACATCGCGCTGCGACGCTATTTTGGCCAGTTCTTGCTCAGCCGATGAGCCCCCGGTGATGATCATAGACATGCCCGTTCTCCTTGTTTCGTACTCCTAATCTAGGTGAGTTAAGCGACGCGACAAGACAAAAGCTGACAAGGCCATAAGCCAAATGTTGATGCCCCACCAGAAAGGATCAAAGCTGCCCTGGATAATCCAGAAAGACACGGCCATCAAACCAGCGCAAAACATCAAGCCCAGTGACAGCGTCGACAAGATTAGCTCCTTACTCCGAGATTGCACAAAGAACCGCGCAGTCAGCCCCAAGACAGCAAAGAGCACATCCAGAGGGAAGAAAGACCAGTTCCAGGCGACGATCAAAGGGTTCTGATAATCAGAATACATGTACTCCGGCGGCACATAAATCCAGTTGAGCACAACAATCGTGGCGAAAGCCCAATACAGTAACATGCCAACTTCGGTAATCGTCAAAAACCATTTAGTCATGGTTGATTTCTAGTCTCTAAAGTTCACATATTGTAGCGGTAGCTCGAGATCCATTTCCTTGATGAAGGCGATGGCTTCCTGCAGGTCGTCGCGTTTCTTACCGGACAGGCGGAGCTCGTCACCTTGGATCGCGACCTGGATTTTCATCTTAGAGCCTTTGATGCCCTTGGTGATCTTCTGAGCCAACTCTCTGTCGATGCCTTGTTGGATGGTCACGACCTGGCGCACAGAGTTACCGCTGGCGGCCTCTACCTTGCCGAAGTCTAAGGCCCCTGCGTCGACACCGTGACGGGTCATGTAACCCTTGATCAGCTCATGCATTTGGCGCAATTTCATGTCGTCGTCAGCCAGGATCGTCATGCTTTCTTCTGTGCGCTCTACCGTGCAGGCCGCGCCCTTGAAATCATAGCGGGTCCCAACTTCTTTCATAACACCGCGAAGGGCGTTATCGACGTTGGACAGATCGGTTTTTGAGACGACGTCAAAGGATGGCATGGCTGATTTCCTCTTGTTCTTTGGTGGTCCCCTGTTTGCGACAAGGCAGGGGGAACTGTCAACTGGCAATAGGGTCTACGGCTCGGAAGTACGGTTTTCAAAAAAGATTGGCTTTAGCGCCTCGTTCCCTCCGCTTCACCATCTCCCTCTACTTCCCCGTCGAAGGACGGGGCCTAGATTTCAGCAAATGAGCTATCGAAGGAGGCCATTCACCTGAGGAGATCAAATCTTTTCCACGACGCCTGATGACAAGTGGACCCCATCCTTCGGCGAGGAAGAAGAACGTAGATTACCGTTACAAAGGTTCGCCGTCTATTGAACCCACTCAGGTTTTTCACCCAGTTGGCCGTAAACCCAAGACAGGAAGGATGCTGCGCAGGCTGTTCCGACAAATGTGACAGCAGACTGCACCGCTAAGTTCGCTATTGCTGCCACAAAAGGCAAAGAACTGAATAGCAAGCTGGTTACGATTGAGACGAGGAAAGAGATGAGAAAAGCGGCAACGATAATAATCACATTGAAGAACAGATGGCTCCACAACAGATCCATATGAACCGGTGCGGTGGCGCGCCATGAGGATGCTAGGCCAAAAGAAGTGTGACCAATAGCGGCCGCGGGCAGTGACAGTGAAAGGCGTGCATAAACATAAAGCACCATGAGTAAGAGCAGCATCATGCCTAAAACGGCAACCATCATTCCCATTGATGAAATCAGCGGCATAGCCACCAGTGCAACAAGAGCAACAACAGGAATTGTAATCAAAAAGATGAGCACCAAACGTATCAGGTAGGTCAGCTCAGGGGTGCCTAAATGGAATCCTATCCCTGTTCTAGGGCTATCCAATCCAATCAAGGTAGCGCGATGCCAAGAGCAAGCAAAAACCAGCGAAGCGACTGCGGAAATCAAGTTGGTAATCAGACCAAGGGAAGCGAACCTTGGATCTGTGACAGCTGCGATAGGGTCCAAGCCTGCCGATGGTCCGAAAGAAAAGAGAAAGAACAGTGTAGCCCCCATTGAGACCAAGAAAGGCACGAATGCTGCTCGGATCATATGGGGGACATTGTCAGATACAAAACCAAAGGCGCCGCGCAAGACGACGCCCATTTCTAACTTGGTGACAGGGTTAGACATATCTTCTTTCTTAGGTTTCTTGGTGCTTAGGATTTATTGAAGCCCGGCGTGGAGACCACTGTTTGAATTGCGCATCTCTGAGGTTACAAAATCCATCGACTGTTGGTTGGCATCATTCTCAATGGCTTTTGTGCGTTCAGAGGCGGACTTCGGGACCAGAATTGAGAGATAGATACCTTCGCATTCTTGAAAACCTAAGAAGCCGTAGACATAGTTGTTGTCGTCTTTGCTGAACTCAGGCTTGTCATAGATTTGCAACTCGCAATCGCGGTTACCGACTTTGCCCTGGTAGATACCCTTTTGCAAAGCCAGTCTGTCGAAGTTCATTTCAACAAACTCATCCGCGATGATCGCTTCTAGACTAATTCGCTCTTGATCCGCTGACAAAGTCACCAAATCAAAGCAAGAAATGACATTGAAAGGCACAGAACAAAGTTTCACCAGTTCGGGCGGCAAATCGTTCATCAAAGAAACCAGTCCTAGTTTTTCCTGATTGGCCGGTTGATTTTGGTTGCCTTGGCGGCCGTCATTGGTGTTATCACCATCGTTGTTATCGTTCTGGCTATAGATAGGTCCGTCGAGCAATACAGCTTTCTGGTCACGCGTTAGCTTGCCGGTTTCGCGGTACCCTTGAGCATACTGGAATGAGCGGATGGCACTGCGTGTACGGCGCCCCATTGAACCATCAACGCTGCCAGCATCAAACCCCCAATCGTTAAGCGCTGCCTGGATGGCTCTAACTTCAGCACGTGATTGGCCAGAATTCACCGTTGTTGTTTTCTTCTTCCATTTCTTTTTTGTAGTTTGGGTCTTTTTCTTGGCTTTTTTCTTGGCTTTGTCTTGCTTGTTCAGCTCATTCAAAAGCAGCGCTCCTGCGCCAATTGCAAGCCCAACGCCAAGCGCCTTGTTAAGGCTGCCTGCTTCTGCCGGTCGTACGAGCCCACCGCTTGCAACCATTGAGGCCGCAGCAAAAAGCCCAACGGCAAAAGTACAAAGTCCAAATTTCCTTAGCAACACGGGGTCTCTCCTCCTCAACACGTCTAACAAAACTCAATTCTACAAATTTAACTCTATGAGATAGAGCTTAGCCCTACAGTCGACCTTATAAAAGTGATATTTGTCTCATTTATCACCAAATGGTTGTCTCTAGGTCCGAATTTCACGGCCTTTAGCTCGCCTTGACACGTAAGAAATAGAACACCTACGCGATTGAAAAGATTGATAGACATTGATATAAATAAACTTAAACTAGAAATTTTGTAATCGGATAACCTCAGCCTGACGAATGTCTATTACGAAACACTGCCCCTTTAAAGGAAGCGCACCCCCTTAAAAGAACTGCTGTGGAAGAGAATAGAAATGCCAACCAACAAGGAAGCAGTCGACACCCTGTTAGAGGCCTACACCGTGTTACTTCTCACTTATCAGAGTAGAGACAGCCCTGCGGATAAACAACGCATTACGCGGGCAGCCAAAGCCATCTATACGGAATACAATGAGGTCTTCAAACAGGCGCCCT
>CAJQQJ010000052.1 GCA_905480445.1 uncultured Alphaproteobacteria bacterium
GTCAAGCGCATGAAGTGCTGGATGATCAAGATCGCTGGTGGTCACAAAAAGTTCGGGTTGGCTGACGAAAGGTTTCTGCATGACAAAAGTTACCAAATATTCCAGCCTATGGGAATCCTCTAGTTATGCTGAGGTCTCACTGTACATTTAGTTGAGTTTGATCGGAGGAATTGCTGTGCTTTGCCGGGTTGGAGATATCGAAGTTTGGCGCATTCTTGAAATATGCGCTCCCTTTTTGGCACCAGAGGACTTGTTTCCAAATGCCGGGCCAAATGTACGTGGCATAATAGACGAGCATTCGCCCGGACAGTTGTCTGCAAAGACGGGGCAGCTCATTATGCCTGTACAAGGTTTCTTGCTTAAAACACCGTCGCATATCATCCTCGTAGACAGCTGTGTTGGGAACGATAAAACAGTCCCCGGCACGCCAGCTTGGCATCAGCGTTCTGACAATCGTTTTCTAGCAGCACTGACCGCTGCGGGCGTAACACCAGAAGACGTCGACTATGTACTTTGCACACATTTGCACACCGATCATGTTGGCTGGAACACGAGACTGGAGGATGGGCGCTGGGTGCCGACATTCCCTAACGCTCGCTATCTTATGCCAACTGCCGATGAACTCTTCGCTCGTGACCACAGTCAAAACCTCTATCAAGAAAGCGTTTTACCTGTAATCGAAGCAGGTCAAGCTGAGCTCGTCACTGCTGGGCACAAACTTGGCGACCACATCACTTTAATCCCGACCCCTGGCCACACGCCCGGGCATGTTTCTGTTCAGTTGAAAAGCGGCACTAGCGAGGCCATCATTACGGGTGACGCCTTGCATGCAACTGTGCAATGCTGGCATCCTGAGTGGCATTTCAAGTTCGACGCTGACCCTGAAAAAGCGATGAATTCACGGCGACAGCTATTGGAAAGCGCCGCGGAAACACGGTGCACCGTCCTTGGCAGTCACTTCTCACTGCCTTCTATTGGCCATGTCAAAGCAAAAGGTGATGCTTTTGCTTGGGAAGAAAAGTAACAAAAAAACCAAGGCTTGTTGACGTTTATGCTAAGCCATTATCGTGCTAACTAAGGGCACCAACCTGCCTACGCTTAGTTTGAAAAGGAAAACGAAATCATGAGTGAAGCGGCCTATATCTATGACGCCATTCGTACCCCCAGGTCCAAAGGGAAACAAGAAGGCACGCTCAATGAGGTCAAGCCGATCAACTTGGTGACGACTTTGCTGGAAGAGATGCAAAGCCGCCATGATCTCGATACCGCCAGAGTTGACGATGTCATGCTGGGTTGTGTCGGACCCGTGATGGAGCAAGGCTCTGTCCTGCCTAAGATCGCCCTGCAAAAGGCCGGCTGGGATGAAACTGTCCCTGGTGCTCAGGTCAATCGCTTCTGTGCTTCTGGCCTTGATACCTTTAACACTGCCGCGGCTAAAGTCGCATCTGGCTGGGAAGATCTGGTTTGCGCCGGTGGTTTTGAGTCTATGTCCAGAGTGCCAATGGGTGCAGACGGCGGAGCATTCGCTGAAGATCCAGAAACCGCTATTCAAACTTCCTTTGTTCCGCAAGGCATCGGCGCGGACTTGATCGCAACGATTGAAGGCTTCTCAAGAGACGACGTAGATGCCTTCGCGGTGGAAAGCCAAAAGCGAGCCGCTCATGCCCGAGACAGCGGCTGGTTTGACCGCTCAATCGTGCCGGTGAAGGATGAAAACGGGATCTCCATTCTTGAAAGAGACGATTTCATCAAGCCAGAAACAGACATGCAAAGGCTGGGTGCGTTAAACCCGAGTTTTGCCAAGATCGGTGCCATGGGCTTTGACCAAGTAGCTCTCAGAAAGTATGTCGAAGTTGAAACTATCAATCACGTTCACACACCAGGAAACTCGTCTGGCATCGTCGACGGGGCATCTCTTGTCATGGTTGGCAACGAACAAGTCGGCAAAGATCTAGGTTTAACGCCACGTGGTCGCGTCCTGTCTATCGCGCTCACCGGTACGGACCCGATCATTATGCTGACCGGACCTGGCCCTGCTTCGAAAAAGGCATTGGCGAAAGCAGGACTGACTATAGACGATATCGACTTGGTTGAAATCAATGAGGCCTTCGCCTCTGTCGCCTTGAGATTACAACGTGATCTCGATGTACCAGATGAGAAGCTCAATGTTGTTGGCGGCGCAATCGCCATGGGGCATCCTCTAGGCGCAACGGGCGGTTGTCTTGTGTCCACTATGCTTGATGAACTGGAGCGCAGAAATTTGAAACGTGCACTTATGTGCATGTGTGTTGGTGGCGGTATGGGTATCGCCTCGATCATAGAGCGCGTGTAGGGAGCAGCAATATGGAACAGTTTCGCTACGATAAAGACGCCGAAGGCATCGTCACGATCACCATGGACATGACTGGGCAGTCTGCCAACACCATGAACGAGAGCTTTGTGCCAGCCTGGGATGAAACACTTGCCAAGTTACGCTCAGAGAGCGATCTCGCTGGTGTCGTCATTACTTCGGCCAAAAAAACCTTCTTCGCGGGCGGTGACCTTCATCTGATTCTCAAAATTGAGAAGGCTGACGCTGAAACCTTTCACTATGTTGAAGAGAACAAACGGCCTTATCGTGAATTAGAAAAGCTGCAAGTGCCTGTCGTAGCCGCCATCAATGGCGCGGCATTGGGTGGCGGCTATGAGATGTGTTTGGCCTGTAACCATCGCGTCTTGGTTAGCGAACCGCACGCTGTCGTCGGCCTGCCCGAAGTCGGTCTTGGCCTGCTGCCCGGCGCGGGTGGCGTAGTTCGCATGACGGCTCTCATCGGCCTAGAGACGGCGCTGCCATTGTTGACTGAAGGCAGACAGCTAAGAGCTGACAAAGCAATCAAGGCTGGATTGGTCGATGCTGTGGTCGAAAGCCAAAACGATTTGTTACCCGCGGCTAAAGCCTGGATCAAAGCAAACCCAGAGAACTGGCAACAGCCCTGGGACAAGAAAGGTTTTAAGTATCCAGGCGGCGGGGCAGCCTCGCCAAAGATCCGACAAATCGCCGCCGTGTCCAGTGCTATGCTGCTGAAGAAAACCAAAGGCTTGATGCCAGCGCCTGCCAAAATCTTGGATGTTGCTGTCAACTCTATGCGCATGGGTTTTGATTCAGCGCTTCGTAACGAAAGCCGAGGTATTTGCGCGTTGGTAGCGACACCCGAGTGCAAGGCAGCTATCACAACTTTCTTCTTTGGTATGCAGGCGATTAAGGGGGGCAAGGTTCGCCCGGTCGGTGAAAAATGGAAAGCCAAGAACGCAGCTATTCTCGGTGCTGGAATGATGGGCGCAGGTATTGCCTGGGCTCACGCTAGTCGTGGGCTTCCCTCTCAGTTGAAAGACATGGAGCTAGTTAAGGCCGAAAAGGGTAAAGCTTATTCAGCTGCCCTTGCCGACAAGAGAATTTCTCGCGGTCAGATGAAGCTCGAAGCAAAAGATCAACTACTCTCAATGATCACGCCGATAACGGAGGACGCTAGTTATCAAGGCACAGATCTAATCATTGAAGCTGTTTTTGAGGATGTCGCGCTTAAAGAAAAGGTTATTAGTCCAACTTTCAACCTTCTGGGCGAAGGCGGCATTTATGGTTCCAATACTTCCACTTTGCCGATTTCATTACTGGCTAAAGCTTGTGATGATCCCTCGCGTTTCTTAGGTCTGCACTTCTTCAGTCCCGTGGATAAAATGAAGGTTGTCGAGATCATCATCGGCGAACAAACCTCAGAAGAAACTCTGCGCAAAGCTTATGACTATGTTCAACAGATCGGATACATGCCGATAGTTGTGAATGACAGTCGCGGTTTCTTTACCTCCCGCGTCTTCGGCACCTTCTTAGATGAAGGACAGCGCCTTCTCATGGATGGCATGAACCCCGTTGCGATTGAACGAGCCGCTTGGATCGCGGGTATGCCCGTCGGCCCGTTGGCTGTTCACGACGAAGTCTCAATGGTCCTCTCCAAAAAAGTTCACGACACGCACGTCGCGCTTGATGAACGGCTTGGTGTAGAAAAGGGATTTCCTGCTGAGTCTCTTGGAACTCAGACTGTGGCCCACAAGATGGTTGAGTTAGACCGTGGTGGGCGGCATTACGGCGGGGGTTTTTACGACTACGCTGCTGATGGCAGTAAAAAGCTCTGGGGTGGCTTGGATCAATTCAAGCAAGGTAACAGAGCCATCGACGTTGAAGAAGCTGTTGAACGTATGCTTTACCGCCAAGCTATTGAAACACTGCGTTGCTATGACGAAGGCGTGCTGAGGACCGAGGTCGAAGCTAATCTCGGCGGTATTTTTGCCATTGGTTTTCCGGCACATTCCGGCGGTGCACTCCAATATATTCGCGGCATCGGCA
>CAJQQJ010000053.1 GCA_905480445.1 uncultured Alphaproteobacteria bacterium
GGAAGTGACATCCGCTGCTCTCATGAGCGAGAACAAGGCTTTGACCAACCCTCGATCTGTCGACAGTACGCCAACTTCAGCCAATCAAGAAGACCATGTCTCCATGGGTTGTCATGCCGCCAGACGCCTCATCGAGATGAACCAAAACCTGGCCGGTATTCTGGCAATTGAAGCCATCTCAGCAGCGCAAGGTGTCGAACTCCGCGGGCCGTTGAAAACAAGCAAAGCTTTGCAAAACAAGATTGACAGTCTCAGAAAACAGGTTGATTTTCTGCAAGATGATCGTTTTGTGGCTGATGACATAGCCAATGCAACCAACCTCATAAACGCTGGCGCTTTTGTGCCTGACAACTCTCCAAGCCTTTAAGAAAGAATTACCATGGCAAAATCACGCCACAACAGCCGGTCTGTCAAATCCCCTACTGGACCAGAGCTCAACTGCTTGAGCTGGACGACCGAAGCGCCGTTCCGCATGATCCAGAACAATCTGGACGCGGAAGTCGCCGAGAACCCAAATGAACTGGTTGTCTACGGCGGCATTGGCCGGGCAGCACGAACCTGGGAAGACTTTGACCAGATTACCAACAGCCTAAAGACCCTCACAGAAGAAGAAACTTTGTTGGTTCAATCCGGCAAACCCGTCGGTGTTTTCCGCACGCACAAAGATGCGCCGCGTGTACTGATCGCCAACTCAAACCTCGTGCCCCATTGGGCTACCTGGGATCATTTCCACGAACTCGATAAAGTTGGCTTGATGATGTATGGCCAGATGACAGCCGGCTCCTGGATTTACATTGGCACGCAAGGCATTGTTCAAGGAACCTACGAGACCTTCGTTGAAGCTGGCCGTCAACACTATGGCGGCAGCCTCAAAGGCAAATGGATATTAACCGGCGGTCTTGGTGGTATGGGTGGCGCTCAGCCACTGGCAGCCGTCATGGCAGGTGCCTGCTGCTTGGCTGTCGAATGTAATCCTGAATCAATCGATTTCCGCCTTCGCACCCGCTATGTCGATGAACGTGCTGACACACTCGATGAGGCCCTGGCTATGATCGACAAGTGGACAGCGGCTGGTGAGGCCAAGTCTGTGGGATTACTCGGGAATGCTGCGGATGTGTTCGCCGAGCTGGTAAAGCGGGGTGTTAAACCTGACATCGTTACTGATCAGACTTCTGCTCACGATCCCATCAATGGCTACCTGCCTCAGGGCTGGACCTTGGCCGAGTGGAATGAAAAGAAAGAGAGCGATCCCAAGGCTGTCGAAAAAGCCGCGCGCGCATCCATGAAAAATCATGTTGCCGCTATGGTCGACTTCTGGAACCAAGGTGTGCCAACACTGGATTATGGCAACAACATTCGCCAAGTTGCACTAGAAGAAGGCCTGGAAAACGCTTTCGATTTCCCTGGGTTTGTTCCTGCTTATATTCGACCGTTATTCTGCCGTGGTGTTGGGCCCTTCCGTTGGGTCGCGCTTTCGGGCGACCCCGAAGACATCTACAAAACAGATGCCAAAGTAAAAGAGCTGTTGCCCGACAACCAACACCTCCACAACTGGCTAGACATGGCGAGAGAACGCATTTCTTTCCAAGGGCTGCCTTCGCGTATCTGTTGGGTTGGTCTTGGTGAACGCCATCGTCTCGGCTTAGCCTTTAACGAGATGGTCGCATCAGGAGAGCTAAAAGCGCCAGTTGTTATCGGGCGTGATCACCTGGATTCTGGGTCTGTAGCCTCTCCTAACCGGGAAACCGAAGGCATGCGCGATGGTTCAGACGCTGTCTCTGACTGGCCAATGTTGAATGCCTTGCTCAACACGGCATCTGGCGCGACTTGGGTCAGCCTCCATCATGGTGGTGGTGTTGGTATGGGCTTCTCTCAACACGCTGGTATGGTCATTGTGGCTGACGGTACAGAAGATGCAGCCCGTCGTTTGGAACGAGTGCTTTGGAACGATCCAGCCACAGGTGTCATGCGACATGCCGATGCTGGCTACGAAGAAGCTGTTGAGTGCGCCAAAGAAAAAGGGCTAAATCTTCCAGGTATTTTAGGGTAAGGGCAATTGCGATGATCACCGAACAACAAATCACTGACTTTGAACGCGACGGTGCTGTCGTTCTCAAAGGCGTTTTCAACGATTGGATTGAGGGCGCGCGCGAAGCAATAGAAGAAAACAAAGCCAACCCTAGCTGGCGAGAGCGGACTTACAATCCTGAAGATGGCAGCTCGCCTTTCTTCCAAGATTACTGTGTCTGGAACCAGTTTGACGGCTACCGCTCTTTAGTCGCAGACTCTCCGATGGGTGAAATTGCGACCAAACTCATGCGTTCGCAAAAGGCACGGATTTTCCACGACCATATCTTAGTTAAAGAGCCAGGAAATTCTATTGTCACACCTTGGCACCAAGACGCGCCTTACTACTTGGTAGAGGGAAAACAGACCGTCTCGTTTTGGGTGCCACTGGACCCCGTGCCACGTGAGAGAACAATTGAATACGTCGCTACCTCTCATAGCTGGGGCAAAAACTTCAAGCCAAAACGCTTTGATGGCACCGATCTATTTGAAGGCGACACTGCTGAATCTGTTCCCAACGTCGATGAAAAGAGAGACGAGCTTCAAATCCTCGGGTGGGATATGGAGCCGGGTGACGCGGTTGCATTCACATTCTCCACTCTGCACGGCGCTCCGGCTAACGCCTCCCCTGCTCGCCGTCGCGTGATCTCTGCCCGCTGGGTTGGCGACGATGCCAAGTTCGTCAAACGCCTCGGCAATACGTCTCCCGCCTTCCCGGATCTAGAATATGAAGACGGTGCACCTTTCGGTGGTGAACTGTTCCCCGTTTTGTATCCGAGGTAAAAAAAAGGCCGCTCAAAAAGAGCGGCCTGAAGTTTTAGGGAGGAATGACCCACATCAGGGTCGATCAATGATATATCTCTACATCATGAAGGCTTAACGCCAGCCGAATGAAGAAGCTTAAACTTCAACCTTGCCCGCTGTCGTGACTGGCAGAATTCTTGAAGGTAGGCTTGCAAAGAAGGCGTATGTTGCTTTTAGACCATAACGAACGGCTTCTGCACGCAACTGACGTGCCTTATCAAAAGCAGCTGCATAGTCTTCTTGGCTGATTGTATAAACTGTATTCTCTGACATCTTCTTACCTTCCAGGGCTCTTTGGGGGGATGAGAGCCGCTTGCTAATTACAAGCCTTAAGATAAGATTTTATTTAGAAATGAGTACCAGTCCATTTCGCTTGTCAGCTATGCAATTAATGCAAAGCCGACACAAAACTGTCACAATCGCGACAGAAGCGAATTGTTATTGAGAGCGCCTTTTGGCTGCGTAGACATATAGCATCAACGCAAAGAACACGATTGCACCGCCTATCAAGGTCGCCGACGCCGGCGAGATGTCAAAGACAAGCCAGACCCAGATAGGCCCGAAGACTGCCTCACTCAAAGCTATCAGTGATAGTTCTGCGCTGGGAACAGAAGAAGAAGCAAGGGTCAAAAGGATAAAGCCAATACCGACGGTAACCACGCCAAGCAAAAGCGCCAAATAGAGGTTATGAGCGTCGATTTCAAATCCAGGCATCATGATGGCTGAAATAACCATTGCCACCAGCCCGGCCCAGCCTGTCGCTGGCACCATATCTACACCTGGTTTCGAGCGATAACAAATCACCATAAGGCCAAACATCAGCGCAGCTGCAAGCGCGCAGATGTCACCAAAGATGTTACCACTGCCGAGACCTTCATTTACCATAACGGCGACACCACCCATCGTTAAGATGATGGCAAAGGCCGTCATTTTGTTAATCTTTTCTTTGATCAACAACCAAGCGAGCAGAGCTGTCATCAATGGTCCGCCAGACAACAAGAAGAGCGCTGAGGCTACAGTCGTATTCAGAAGCGCAAAAACATAGAAACAGAAACCAAACCCGAGGAACGTTCCGCCCAACAGCCCGGCTTTCCCAATCGCTAAAGTCGGGGCTATTACCCGCCCTTTATGACGAATGAGCATAAAAAGAGTAACTACCAGCAAGAAGGAAAAAGTTCGGTAGAACAAAATTTGCCATTCATCTGGATTGTCCATTGCACGAAAAATAACACCACCAAAACTTAGAGCGATACCGCCAATGAAACCGAGTAGGATTCCCATTGAATAGGAGATTTGCTTCATGGCTTCCTCATGCGAACGATTGAGTCACACCAGGCGGTGAAGCCTTGAATGACTTCATCCTTGTTGATTTCATTAAAGGATTCATGCCGACCACCTTCATAGAGTTTCAGGCGGATCGGTTTTATTCCCAACATCTGATATTTTGTAGCAAGCCAACGGGAAGCCTCACCGTCCCAACTAAGCGCATCCTCTGTTCCACCAAAAATGTAGACCGGAAGGTTTTTAGGGATACGTTCCATTTGGTTGTTTTTGTGCAAGTTCTTTAAGGCTGTCATCATGTCGATGGCGGCCTGATTGCTTAAGTCGAAGCCACAAAGAGAGTCGGCAAGAAAGTCCTCACAAACTTTTGAATCACGTGAAAGCCATGCGTGAGTCTTGTGAGCGTCCTTAATATGTTTCGCGAACTTACGTTTTGCAACAAATCCCAAAAACGGCCCAGGCTTGCGTCTTCCAAACAAAGATCGCTCAACCTTCGCCACCGCTATCCCCACAGAAACCAACAAGTCGGCAATACCTGTTCCAGACAAAGCCAAGGCATCTATTTCCACTGGTTCCTTGTACAGAACTTCCTGAGCGATAAAGGACCCCATTGAATGCCCGATCAAGATGAGCGGCAATTCTGGATAGCTTTCCTTAGCAAAGGCAATTAGCCCCCTTAAGTCGCGGACAACGCGGTGCCAGCCATTTTGATCACCAAAATGACCCAGGATCTTGTTCTCATCGTCTTTGGCTCTTGCAGCCGTCAAACCGTGCCCGCGGTGGTCAGGAATATAAACGTGATAGCCTGCTTCAACTAGCTGCTCTGCAACATGGAGATAACGCCCAGAATGTTCCGCCATACCATGAGAAATGACCACCACTCCTTCCGGATCTTCGGCGCGGCAATGTCGAACAAAGATCTCGAGGCCGTCCGGCGCCGTCATAAAGAAATCTGAGTCATCAATCATGTGAAGTCTCTACAGGTAAAACTGTTACTTCTTTGCACTGATTGGATGAAAAGAGCCAGCTGAAAAAGCCATTTGTTGACCCACTGGTCTAGCTTTCCTAACACAGCCTTAGAGAGGCAGACAAATGCAACAACTTCTTAGAATGGCCGCAGAAATTGGCCCACTGATTATCTTCGTTACGATATTGAATCGTATGGGCTTACAAAACGCGATCATCTCATTGATGATTACTGCGCCCATAGGCTGTGCGGTCTATTGGTTTATTGAGCGAAAAGTACCCTACATGCTTTTTGTTGGAGCAATCCTAGTTCTAGGGTTTGGTGCTGCGGCGATCTATTTTGAGAACGAAAACATCTTCAAAATGAAGCCGACCATTGCCTATCTCTTCTTCGCGGCAATTTTGGGTGGCGGCCTGTTGTTCGGTAAGAACCTATTGCGCCATCTCTTAGGCATGGTTCTTAAGTTAGAGGACCAGGGGTGGAGAATGCTCACGATAGCTTGGACATTGTTCTTTCTGGCGATGGCTGTTTTGAATGAGTATATTTGGCGTAACTATTCGCCTGAATTTTGGGGTAACTTCAAGCTGTTCGGCTTTATCCCCATCACATTGGTTTTCGGATTAGCCGTCACACCCATTATCTTTAAATACAAGATCGACGAAGAGGAATAGACTTCAGAGACAGGAGCCGCTCACAGCTCCTTTGCTTTGTCTCTTAGTACGAACTTCTGAATTTTCCCTGTCGATGTTTTTGGCAAAGGCCCGAAGACAACGGTTTTAGGTCTTTTAAAACGCGCCATTAATCCAGTGCAGTAGTCTATAATCTCTTCCTCATCTGCTGCCATGCCCTCTTTCAAGGTGATGAATGCACATGGTGTTTCTCCCCAATGTGGATCTGGTTTGGCGACGACCGCAGCATCCAATACTTTTGGATGACGGTACAGGGTTTCCTCGATCTCTAAGCTGGAAACATTCTCTCCGCCTGTGATGATGATGTCTTTTGCTCGGTCCTTAATTTCAATGTAGCCATCTGGATGGCGAACAGCCAAGTCGCCGCTGTGATACCACCCTCCTTCGAAGGCAGCGTCTGTTGCTTCTGGGTTTTTCAAATAACCACGCATGACAGTGTTACC
>CAJQQJ010000054.1 GCA_905480445.1 uncultured Alphaproteobacteria bacterium
TTATCGGTGCGCCTTGGGTTGATGAGCCAGCAGGCGAGATGTCTAGTCAAATCGAAGACAAGCGTTTCTCTGACAGTCACGGTAAACTGTTCAACTCGGCTTTATTGCTAGAAGACGGCGAAATCCGCTCGACCAAGCATAAGATTTTGTTACCGAATACCTCTGTTTTTGACGACTATCGTACGTTCACACCAGGGTCCCTTTGTGGCCCTATGTCGTTCAAGGGTGCAAGATTAGGCGTAATGGTTTGCGAAGACTCTTGGCACGAAGATGTTGCCGAGTGCCTTGATGAATCTGGCTCAGAAATACTGATCGCTATTAACGGCTCGCCCTACGAACTTGGCAAGCAAGACGTCCGCATCCAGAAGATTGTGGCACGTGTCACCGAGACCGAACAGCCTTTCATCTTCGTCAACCAAGTAGGTGGCCAGGACGAACTGGTCTTCGACGGCGGTTCTTTTGTCTTGAACTCGGATGCGTCGCTCAGAGTGCAAATGCCGATGTTTGAAGAGGGCCTACAGGTAACTGACTGGGTTGATGGCGCTGATGGTTGGGCGTGTGAAACTAACGCTGTAACAAGGCCGTTGGAAGACTTTGAGTCTGACTACGCTGCGATGGTCTTAGCCCTTCGTGATTATGTGACGAAGAATGGTTTTAAGTCCGTTGTCTTGGGACTGTCTGGTGGCATTGATTCCGCGATTACGGCCGCGGTCGCTGTTGACGCTTTAGGCGCTGAGGCAGTCCATGCCCTGATGATGCCATCGCCTTATACGTCGATTGAGTCCTTGGAGGATGCGGCCCATGCTGCAAAGCTGTTGGGCATTCGTTTAGACGAGATCAATATTGGCCCGGCGATGGAAGCTTTCGACAAAATGTTGGCTCCTTTGTTTGCAGGCAAAGACAAAGACTTGACGGAAGAAAATATCCAGGCCCGCACGCGGGGTAACATCCTCATGTCGATCTCAAACAAGTTCGGCGCAATGTTGCTGACGACTGGCAATAAGTCTGAGATCGCTGTTGGCTATGCCACGCTCTACGGTGATATGTGTGGCGGTTACAATGCGATTGGCGACCTCTACAAAACACGCGTTTTTGAGATGTGCCGTTGGCGCAATGCCCATAAGCCGTCTATTGCTCTTGGTCCTGATGGTGAGGTTGTACCTGAACGTATCATCACGAAGCCTCCAAGCGCAGAGTTACGACCAGATCAAAAAGACGAAGATTCGTTGCCGCCTTATGACGTTTTGGATGAGATCCTCACCGGGTTCATTGAGGATGAGAAATCCCGCGATGACCTCGTGACGCAAGGCTTTGAACAGGCAATAGTTGATCGAGTCTGGCGTTTGCTGCATATAGCGGAATACAAACGTCGGCAGGCGGCACCCGCTGTACGCCTTTCAAGGCGCGCTTTTGGTCGTGACCGCCGCTATCCCATTACCAACCGCTTCAGCGGTTAACAAATTAAAAGGCATGACATGAGAGTCCGTTTTGCTCCCAGTCCAACTGGAAAGCTGCATCTTGGCAACGCGCGAATGGCTGTGGCCAACTGGTTACACGCTCGCGCCCAAGGTGGTGAATTCATGCTGCGCATGGATGATACCGATGAAGAACGCTCTACAGAAGCTTTCGCAGACGGTATCAAAGAAGACATGACTTGGTTAGGTTTGGACTGGGATTGCTTCGCGCGCCAGTCAGACCGCTACGATCGCTATGAAATAGCCAAACAAAAGCTCATTGATGATGGTCGCTTGTACCCATGTTATGAATCGCCGGAAGAACTGGGCTTGATGCGGAAATCGCTTCTGCAACGCGGCCAGCCACCGATCTATGATCGCTCTGCGTTGAAGTTAACGGACGAACAAAAGGAAAAGTTCGCAGCTGATGGTCGCCAACCGCACTGGCGCTTCAGGCTGTTGCCAGGGTCGATTGAATGGGAAGACATGGCACGAGGACCAGTTCACTTTGAGGCTGAGAATATCTCCGATCCTGTCTTACTGCGCGAAGATGGCCGTCCTCTTTACACCTTGTCGTCTGTCGTTGATGACATTGAACTAGAGATGACAGATATTATTCGTGGTGAAGATCATGTGACCAACACCGCAGCGCAGGTTCAGTTATTTGAAGCATTGGGCGGCACGGTGCCTCGTTTTGCGCACATCTCGCTCGTCTTGGACGTTGAAGGCACCAAGCTTTCGAAACGTACAGCGGACGCGATGAGCCTCGAAGGCCTGCGCGAAGAGAACATTGAACCTCTAGCCATTATCACTTACTTAGCAAAGCTTGGAACCTCTGAGGCGCCACAAGCTGAGTTAGATCTACAAAAGATCATCGCTGATTTTGAGGTCGGTGGATTTGGGCGCGCGGCACCTAGAATGTCTGTTGACGAGCTCAAGCATCTCAACACGGCTCTTTTGCATGTTTCACCCTATGAGCGCGTTAAAGACCGCTTGGATTGCGACGAAGACTTTTGGCTAGCATTTCGGGAGAACATTGATTCCCTGGAAGGTATGTCGATATGGCAGAGGGTTGTAGGCGGCGAAATTGATCCAGTGATCGATGACGCAGACTTTGCCAAACAAGCCGCTGATTTGCTGCCTGAAGGTGATATAGAAGATGGCACCTGGAAAGCTTGGACTGGCGCCGTTAAGGACAGCACAGGTCGTAAAGGCAAAGACCTTTTCATGCCTCTGCGTTTGGCACTGACTGGTCAAAACAAGGGACCAGAAATGGCCTCTCTAATAAAGCTCATTGGCCGCGATAAAATCTTGAAAAGACTTAGAGGATAGAAAGTTAGCACCATGAAATTTTACAATACGCTCACCCGCAAAATGGAAGACTTCGTTCCTGAAGATCCCTGCCGTGTGCGTATGTATGTTTGTGGGCCGACTGTTTACGATTACGCCCACATTGGCAATTTCCGCCCTATGGTGGTTTTTGATACGTTGAACCGGTTACTGCGCCATGAATTTGGTCAGAAGTCTGTGATCTATGCGCGTAACATCACAGATATCGATGACAAGATCATCAACCAGGCGATTGAAACCAACACGACGATTGATGTTATTACAGAGCGGACTATTGCCGCCTTTCATGATGATCTTGGCGCGCTCAATGTTCTGGCTCCCGATCATGAGCCGCGTTGCACCGAGTACGTTGAGCCCATGGTTGCGATGATTGAGGAGTTGATCGAGGGCGGCTTCGCTTATGCTGCCGATGGTCATGCGCTCTTTGATATCCACAGCTATGAAAAATACGGCAAGCTCTCAAAGCGCTCATTGGACGACATGAGGGCAGGGGCCAGAGTTGAGGTCGCACCTTACAAACGTGACCCCGGCGATTTTGTGCTTTGGAAACCGTCTAATGACCAGCAGCCAGGTTGGGACAGTCCCTGGGGCAGAGGACGACCAGGCTGGCACATCGAATGTTCAGCTATGTCCAAATCTTGTCTTGGCGAGACTTTTGACATTCACGGCGGCGGATTAGATTTGATTTTCCCGCATCATGAAAATGAAATAGCTCAGTCCTGCTGTGCCAATGACACCGAGGTGATGGCGCGTCATTGGATGCATAATGGCTACCTGACAGTTGACGGCGAGAAGATGTCTAAGTCCTTAGGCAATTTCTTTACCGTCAAACAGCTGCGTGATGAAGATTGGAGCGGGGAAGTTATCCGTTTTTCTTTGCTGTCCGCGCACTACCGCCAGCCATTGGATTTCAGCCGCGATAAAATGCGCGAGATGAAAACACAGCTGGATCGCTGGTATGGCTTCCTGAAAGAAGCCGGTGATGTATCCGGTGGTCAGGTCGATGAGAGGGTTATTGCTGCCCTGTCAGACGATTTGAATACCCCACAAGCGATTGCTGTGCTTCATGAGCTGACAGCACGCCCTGCTGATCTAAAAGCTTCAGCAACTATGCTAGGCCTGTTGCAGCAAGATCCAGAAGCTTGGTTCAAAGGCGAAGTCGCCGACGATGAAGCGTCAGAGATTGAAGCTCTGATCGAGAAGCGCAAACAAGCCAAAGCAAATAAGGATTTTGCGACTGCGGACCAAGTTCGCAATCAACTGGTTGCCATGGGTATTGTTCTTGAAGACAAGCCTGGTGGTGTTACCGAGTGGAAACGCGGCTAAGCGAGCGAAGAAAGCTTCTAGTCTATTAGACCAAGCTCTCTGTAAGCTTCTTCCGCACCTGCATGATAGGGGGCGGTGAGGCTGTCATTTGCCATCACCCTAGGCTCCAGGTATTCAAGGGCTGGGTGAAGCTTGCGGAAGGTTTCTATGTTGCTCATCAGGTTCTTTACGACACCGTAGACAACTTCCTTGGGGATATAGGATGTGGTGACAAAGGTTGCGCCAACGCCAAACGACTTTGTGTCATCCGTTGTTTCTTCGTAAGCCGCTGCTGGGATTACCGCGTAACGGTAGAAGCTGTGTTTTGCCACCAATCCGTCAACTTCTTTGCCTGTAATATCTACCAACACAGTGTCGCAAGATTTAAGAGTATCCTTCACCAGTGTTGATGGATGTCCGACCAGCGCAACGAACGCATCAATTTCGCCTCTGCAAAGCGCCTTGCTTGCTTCAAATGCTTTGGTTTCATAGATGTCGAAATGCTCGTCTTCCCAACCAAAAGCCATGGCGATGACATTCCAAGTGTTGCGGGTGCCAGATTCAGGCAAGTCAACGTTCAAACGTTTGTTGGGTAAGTCGGTGATTGTTCTTATACCACTATCGGCGCGCGCGACGATGGTGACTGGTTCGGGGTGAAGGGAGAAAATCGCTCGCAGTTCTTCAAACGGCTTTTTGTCTGAGAACTTAGAAGTGCCTGTGTAGGCGTGATACTGCCAATCAGACTGCACAATTCCAAATTCGAGATCTCCGGAGCGAATACGATTGAGATTTTGGATTGATCCAGACGTTGGCTCCACGGCGCAGCGGATACCATGGTCTGCACGACCGTTGTTGATCAAACGGCATATAGCGCCACCCGCAGGGAAATAAACCCCAGTGACGTCACCTGTGCCAATAGCAACTGAGCGTTTGTCTGCAGCGGTTGCGGGAAAAATCTGAAAAGAAAAAACAAGACCAATGAACAAAGCAAAAAGAGTTGTGCCAATGGCTCGCATGAAAATTGTCCTCTAGTTTTTCAGTCTATTGTAGTCCTTTTTGCTGCTAAATAAAGGAGGGGTTAGCCGATAACCCAAAATAAATGGCTTTGCCTCCTTACATCTTGTAGCAATTTGCATCGCTTACAGTCGCATTGTCGTAGGGATGTAGCCAACAGGTTGTAAACCGAGTTTCATCAACTGACGTTTGATGGGCGGGGCGGTGCGAAGCAACGATAATCCGGCTTTTCGGACACCCTGGCCGAACGAGCTTTGCGCGGCGGTGAGAAAGTTAAGACTATTTGAAAAGCCGAAGCGTGCCAATACATCAGGCAATCTTCGGCTTTCGTAAAGGGCGAGGCCCGCCTCGCTGCCGGGATCTTCGGATAGCGCAATTTCGGTGCTCAAAATGTCGGCTAATGTCGCGACGTCAGTTAGGCTAAGGTTTAGCCCTTGTGCACCTGTTGGTGGCAAAACATGAGCTGCCTCAGCAATGAGTGCCAGTCTCGGCGCGTAAAACTTTTGTGCGACTTGAGACTGAATGGGAAACCCTTGAGGTTTGGAGAGCAATTCGATTTTACCCAGATGGCCTCTTGTTCGTCGCTGTATTTGAATTGTTAGTTCTTGTTTTGACAGCTTGGCAAGTTTGGCTCCCGTTTCTTCAGGTTCGATCCAGACAAGGGAGGTCTGGTCACCCCTCATGGGTACCAAAGTAAAGGGTCCGCCACGTCTTTGGAATTCTGTAGAAATGGCGTCGTGAGGTTTGCTGTGCTTCAGTTGTGCCGTGACAGCGAATTGGCCTCCTGAAACTTGATGGCAATAGATACTCGATTGTTTCCGACAGAGTGAATGTCGTCCATCAGCAGCAACCACGAGGTCGGACATTACTGTCTCGCCGTTTGAGAGTTTGATTGCGCGCCGGTCGCTAAAGTCTGTTTGTAACAAGGCTGCATTTATAAAGGTGATATCAGTATCTGCGAGTTTCTTCAAAAGCGCTTGCTGCAAAGCGGCATTTGGAATGTTGTACGCCAAGGGCTCATCGCCAACTTCTTGGCTGGTGAAATCTGTTACTGCGCCGGCTCCTCTGGTGGCTGCTGAATCGTCAATTAAACGCATGGTCCAAAAGGGTTGAGCTTGATCTTCAATCTCTGTCCACAGATCTAAGGATTGTAAGAAGCGGACCGATGACGGTAACAAAGCTGACGTGCGATAGTCAATGTATCCTGGGGGCGGAGAAGGGGAAATGATAGCAGTTTCAAAACCGAGCCTGGAGAGTGACAGCGCGGCCGTCAAACCCGCTAAGCCACCCCCGACTATCGCTATTTGGAAGTCTCGCTGCAAAGAGTTTTCTCCTGGTTTCTAGAGAGGTTTACAGCAGAAAAACGGCGAAATTAAAAACTTACGCTTAGGTGTTACAATCTGTCGCCGGTTCGCATCGTGCGTGGCATTTTACGACGAATTCTCAAATTGGGAAGCATTGTGCGAAAGGTGATGCCCCCTTGCTAGAAAGCAAGGGGGCATCCAGGCTGCACGCAAGGTGAGGAGGAGGCAAGATAACCTGCTTGCGCAGGCTTCTGAGGGCCAGTTGCGCACAACCTGTGGCCTGACAAAGCGAGCAACCCCGCCTTGTGTAGCGTATACTTTGAATTCTACACGACGATTATCTAAAAGTCGACCGTCAGCTGAGTAAGCTGGTTTGTCCGGACGGCTTTCTCCCAAATAGGAGATTTGGACACGATTGGGGTCTATTCTATAGGCCAACAAAGCGTTGCGCGCGTTAAGGGAACGACGTTGGGAAAGGCGAACGTTGTAACCAACGTTGCCAGACACGTCTGTGTGGCCTTCTAGGACCACTCTGGAATTAGGGTTAGCGTTCATATAGGCTGCGAGCTGTCCGATGACTTGCATCGAGTAACGTGTGATGTCGTGTCTGTCATGGTCGAAGAATACGCGATCTAGGAAAATCAACTCTCCTGCCTGAACGACTCGTGTTTGTGGCTGAGCGACTCGTACTGGTTGTTGAATCACTGGTTGTTGGTAAACAACGGGTTGAGGTTGATGTGCTGGCAATGAACCGCCAGCAGTGCCGCCAATCAAACGAAATCCGGAGCGGCGATTTTGAAAATCAAGCTGTCTCGTTGCTGCTTCGTGGTTGGCGTGAGTACCATACTTGGCACGAAATTCTGGGCTTAGACTTTGGATGTAAGGATCTTCGTTCACGCGCTGTCGTGTGATGTATGTACGATAGTGAAGATCTGCCTTCGTGCGCCCTAGAAACTGCGAATGATTATAAAGGTCAGTGCGGTTATCATAAGGGTCGACCAAAATCTGCTGGTTGTTCAGCTGAGTCGTTTGCGCAGACGCAGCCGTCGTTGCTAACACCAATCCAGTAAATAGACCGGTTAGCGATAATTTTCTTAAGAACATTCTAAATCTTTCTAAAAATGGTTCTTGCCTCTAGTAATACCAAAATTTACTGCAACGACTGTGCCAATCAAAAGAAAACATGAAGGCTACACCCTCAATTTGGGGAGATATTAGGAGCTACTAACGATTGGGAAACCATTTGCAGGAAGCCCCCATTCGGACCAAGACGCATCGTAGATGGCGACACCATTTATGCCTGCCACATGCAGTGCCAAGGCGAGCGTAGATGCCGTGACTCCTGATCCGCAAGAAGTGACAATAGGCTTTGCTAGATCAACGCCTTCAGCCTCAAATGCCGCTTTGATTTCAGCAACTGACTTCAACGTTTGGGTTTCGCCATTGATCAATTCAACATGGGGAAGATTGAAAGCACCAGCCATGTGACCAGGCACGCGTCCAGGCCATGGCTCAGCTTCGGTGCCGGCAAACCGCCCACGAGAACGAGCGTCAACAATCTGCTCTTTCTTAGTCCCAACCAATGAAAGCATGTCTTGGGCATCTCGCACTTGAGCTTTGTCGAGGTTTGCGTTGAACCTTTTGGGCGCGGGCTTAACACCGTCACCTGTCTCAAGGTTTAGCCCAGCTGACTTCCATGCTTTCAATCCACCTTCTAGGATCTTCACGTTCTCATGGCCGTAAACCCTGAATGTCCACCAAAGCCTTGGTGCCGAAAACAGGCCACTTTGGTCATAGATGATAACTAGATCATCGTTGGAAATGCCCATGGAGCCAACAGCAGCAGAGAAACGTTGGTTGTCGGCCAACATGTGAGGTCGAGATTTGTCCGGATCGCTGATGGCTTCCAAATCACAAAATTGAGCGCCGGGGATATGGCCTTCTTGGAATTCCGCTGCGGCATCTCTCTTCACGACGGGCAGGAAGTAAGTTCCGTCTAGAACGACAAGGTTCTCTTTGCCAAGATTTTCGGAAAGCCAGCTGGCGGTTACAAAAGGGGAGGTGCTTGTCATCTATATTCCTTAAAGCCAATTGGGTGTTGGAAGCCCTTTTTCCTTTAGGAAGTCAGGGTTGAACATCTTACTAGCATAGCGCTGACCTGAGTCACAAAGCAGAGTGACGATGGTATGCCCAGGTCCCAGTTCTTTTGCCAATCGCACAGCGCCTGCCATATTAATGCCTGAGGAGCCACCCGTCGAGATGCCTTCGCTTTGTAACAGGTCAAATGCATAAGGGAGGGCTTCGCTATCGGGGATAGTATAAGCCACATCGACCTTGGCGCCTTTGATGTTTTCGGTGACGCGGCCTTGGCCGATGCCTTCCATGATTGAGTTACCCTCTGATTTCAACTCTCCTGTATTGAAGTAAGAGGCGATTGCGGCCCCCTCAGGATCAGCAACAGCAATTTTAATCTTTGGAGATTGCTCCTTTAGATAGCGACTAATTCCGCTCAGCGTTCCGCCCGATCCAACGGCTGATACAAAGCCGTCAATTTTGCCTTCTGTATCACGCCAGATTTCAGGGCCGGTTGTTTCATAGTGGCCACGGCTGTTGGCTGTGTTGTCAAACTGATTAGCCCATATGGCTGAGTTCGGTGATGAGGCATTCATCTCCTCTGCCAACCTTCTGGACCAGTGCACAAAATTGTCAGGGTTCTTATAAGGCACAGCAGGCACTAAACGAAGATCCGCACCGAGCATCCGCAACGTGTCCTTTTTTTCTTGGCTTTGAGTTTCCGGCATAACAATGACAGATTTGTATCCACGCGCATTGGCGACGTGGGTGATGCCAATGCCTGTGTTGCCAGCGGTGCCTTCAACGATGGTACCGCCTGGTTTCAAGAGCCCGCGTTCTTCAGCGTCTTTGACTATGGCCCAGGCAGCGCGGTCTTTGACGGATCCGCCAGGGTTGAGGAACTCGGCTTTGCCTAGGATCGTACAGCCTGTTTCTTCTGATATTGCACGCAGGAAGATTAAAGGAGTGTTGCCGATAGCATCGATGAAGCCGCTTCTGATTGCCGTCATGTTTTGATTCTCGTTTCGTGATTCTTTGAATCCTAAATGTAGTGCCTACGTCCAAAATACAAGCTGGTAACGCATATTTGTCCTTTTTATCGGACGTGGAACACAGGCAAACAAGGAGGACTAACGTTTGAGGTCAGTTTTCTCTGTCACGAATTGCTATTCTACAGTCTCTATTTTTTTATGATTGCCGTCGATTGCTTCAGGACAGAAAGCTAAAAAAGCACTTTGTTCGAAGCCCGGCTCGTGGCATCACGGGGCGTTGCCTATGAGACAGGTTTTGCTTGTCATTGCGAGTTTCGCTAAATGTTTAGGAGTGGGATGTAGGCCCTTGGAAGAAAATGACGTGATGGAAGAGAGAAAGAGGCGCTCAGACCGAGCTGGTGTTTCTGACTGGAATAGAAGCCACGGTGAGAAGGTTCAAAATTGGGGGCGGACGGCCATTTTCCAGTATCTGGCTCTCTTTGCCGGCTTTGGCTCATTTTGTTTTCTGGGGCTGTCCTTTTTTGAGATGAGGGATGAATTCCAAAATCGGGAAGAAGAAAGAGGGGCTCGGGAAGAGGAGCGTATCGAGCGAGCATGGAGTAACTTGTTGAGAAGAGAAGGCGGCAATACCGGAAAAGGAAAAGCATATTCCTATTTGCTTAGCTATGGAGAGGAGACTTTTGGTGTCAACGCAATCTGCTCAGCAAAAAATGAAGCTTGTTCTAACAAAACCGTGTTTGCAGACATCGAAATTCCAGAGGATTACCCGCTATCGAAGTATGATGAAAATTCTGTTGTGGATCTGTTTACCAACATGAACGTCAGCTTCTCCGAAATCTGGTTTGATCTTAAGCATGACAAAAATCGTCATTGGGATGGCATGGCTGTTGAACGCGCCAACCTAAAAGGAACCCAGGTTGTTTACCCCTTCGGAGAGTTCGCCCTAATTGATGCCTCAAATGTGATCAATACTCGGTTTGATGGTGCTGCAAAATTAGCGATTTTCGACACCGACTTATCGTTTGTTAATGTTGGCCTAATTTTGAATGATGATCTAGACCCAATCAAGGATGAAGACGCGACCTTGAGTGATCTAAGGGTTAGGTACTTTTTCTCGGGAACAATCAGCGCTGTTTCTCCAATGGTCTGTCGATTTTGGAAATGGTCTGAAGCGTTGACTATGTTCGATTCAACTTCCGTTTTGTCAGATTTCAACGATGACTGGCAAGAAACAACCTGCCCGGATTTTTTCTACGATGAGGTGGCAATCTGTGATGTCAACCCAGGGCAAGATAGCGCAGATCCTCTCCCTGGATGTGAGCAGTTTCCAGAAAGACCTCATGCGATCACGCTTGATGAAGCCAGTGAACGCTATCCCGATTTATGGGAAGAGACAAAAATTAAGCTAACGAATTTCAATCAGTAAATTGCAGAAAGGGTTCTAATTCACCGATTTCCACATTGTTCGGATCAAAGTGGGGGCTGTAAGAAACCAAAACAGACAGGCCAATAGTGTTGAGGTAACTCTCAATTAAGTGCAATTGTTTCGCCATTTTTGAAAAGCGGAAAGAAACCAGAGAGAAAGCGGAATTTTCTTTGAAATCCCCCTTGCCCTGCCAGGTTCTTTCGTCTACATCAGCGCTCATGTCGGGGCGTAGCTCAGCCTGGTAGAGCGCCTGCTTTGGGAGCAGGATGTCGGAGGTTCGAATCCTTTCGCCCCGACCATTACCATGAGGACCTGAGAAGGTTCTGATGGCGGTCAAAAAAAGAAAATGGTGGTTATCCAAACTATGCAAGTTCGCATTTACAAACCCGCCAAAAATGTCATGCAGTCCGGGCGTGGCAATTCCAAGCATTGGCTTCTTAAATTTGAGCAGACGTCTGCTCGAGAAGTAGAGCCCTTGATGGGATGGACGTCTTCTTCCGACACACGTTCTCAGGTCAATCTCTGGTTTGAAACGGCTGAAGAGGCCGTGGCTTATGCTGAAAAGCATGGTTACATGTATTATGTTGACCAACCGAAGCAACGCAAAATCAAGCCTAAGGCTTACGCGGATAATTTCGCAACTAACCGTTTGCTTCGCTGGACTCACTAAAACGTCCGAAATTTTCTAGTGCGCCCTTAGCTCAGCTGGATAGAGCACCCGCCTTCTAAGCGGACGGTCGGAGGTTCGAATCCTCCAGGGCGCGCCATCTTCCTTTTGTCTGGCCTTGAGACATAGGTAACAGTTTGTACCTAAGACTAAGGACGTTTCGAACAGGTTCGATAACGTCCCGGGTAACAATCCCGAGCTGAACGAATTGTGTCCGGCCTTTGGACATAAGCAAGAAAACGTTCCTCAGACTAAACACCCAATTTAGTGTTTCTCTAGATCACCCTGGGCTGTCTTTGCTGCCACATAGCCGAAAGTCATTGCTGGCCCCAAGGTTATGCCTGGTCCTGGGTAGCGATCAGCCATGATGGAAGCCATGTCGTTACCACATGCAAAGAGGCCAAGGATTGGCTGGCCGTTCTCGTCTAGAACACGTGCAGAGGCATCAGACGCAAGCCCGGCACTGGCTCCGATATCTCCTGGGAAAATCTCCACAGCATAGAAAGGTGGTTTCTTTAGTTCACCCAGACAGGCGTTTGGTTGGTGTCTAGGATCACCCATGTTCAATTGGTAGGCATCCTCGCCTTTTGAGAAATCTTCATCTTTACCCGTGAGGGCAAAGTCGTTGCAGCGCTCGACAGTTGCCGACAGCGTCGTTGATGGAACACTAATTTTTTCCGCTAACTCTGAGAGTGTTTCAGCTCGTTGCAGGTACCCATCACGAAGCGCAGCATTGAGACCAAAGCGTCCAGGACGGACCAATCCTAAGCCATAGCTATTCACAAAGTTGTCATCACAGATCAAAAAACAGGCCCCATTAGCATTTTCTTTTTTGGTTTCTAATAGGGCTTCACCGAACAGATGATAGGTCGTCGCTTCGTTGACAAATCGCTGGCCAGTTTGGTCGACAGCGATAATGCCTGGTTTGCCGCGGTCTAGAACGAAATGGGGAAATACTGCTGTTGAACCATCGGCTGTTTTATGGTGGGAAACGGGAGCCCAAAAGGAGTTGCTCCCCTGGGTGCTTGCTACACGGCCACCGACGTTGGCAGCCAGATTGAGACCGTCACCGCTTGCACTATCTACAACGGCGGAAATGTTCCCAAGTTCCGCAGGATTGAGAGTTTGACGCAATGTTGAGTGATGAGACAATCCACCAGAGGCCAATACCACACCGGCCCTCACCGTGATCTCTACTGAGCCGGATTCGTCCTGCAATACAGCCTTGCTTATGCGATTTCCTATTTTCTGCAAAGAAGTCACGGTAGTACCAGTATGTATCGCTACTCTTTGTTTTTTTAATGCCAGGTACAACCGACCCACTAAGGCATTGCCCATGACCAGGCGTGTTCCGCGTTTATGACGAACGCGGTCAACGGCAAAACGAGCCAATATTTTGAGGCTATAGAAAAGGGACTTGAGATTAGATTTGGCCTTAAGCAGATGACTAATATCCGTTCGATCAACCATCATGCCACCAAACAGGGTGAAGCCGGGCAGTGGTCGACGCAGTTTTGAGAAGTCATTTCCGAGTAGTGAACCGTCAAACGGAAGAGGCTCTAACACCCTGCCAGAAAGCGTGGCTCCCTCAAGGGTCGCAAAGTAATCCGGATGGTGCAGGTAGGCTTGGAAATTGACCTCGGTTTGAGTTTCCAGAAGTTCGATCATTTCTGGCGCTGCTTTCAAGAAGGCAAGCGTGCGGTCTAGATCCATTTGGTTGCCAATAGCACGCTGCAGATATGTGAGGGCCTTTTCCAAGCTATCTTTGCCGTCTGTACTATGACGGCTGTTGGGAGCCCAAACAGAGCCTGCGGAAACAGCAGAGGTTCCGCCAATTTGATCCGTTTTCTCCACCAACAAAACGTCTAGCCCCATCAACGACGCGGTCAAAGCAGCAGTCATACCGCCAGCACCAGCTCCAATCACCAACAGATCTACGTGACGCGGATTATTGCTCATTGTTGTAAACTCACCTGCTTAGGGTCATTGCGGGCACGGACGTTGGGCAGGTGCAAAGTTTGGTCGCGTTCGTCCTGCCATCTTTGTTGCCGTTGACATCACCAGGATGTAACCTTTGACATCGATAGCACAGATGACGGATGTCGCAACAATCGAAGTGATTGAATGTTGCTGGTTCAGCGCTCGCGGGCTGGCACCTTGATGTAAGACGGGGCTTGTTGTCTCTTCAGATATCAATTCACTAGCCCTAATGCTGAATAATGAAAAGGCCTTGATTTTGAAGGTTGAAGAATAGAGAGATAAGAGAAGTAGACAGCCAAATCTTGGCTGCCAATAACAACAATCGACAGGTGTCCTTGAATGTGGAATTCAATTGCGGTTGAGAGGGATGGTTTGACGACTGTCGTTACGCTCAATCGCCCTGACAAACTCAATGCGTTCAATGCTGAGATCGTTGATGAGCTCCTTCTTGCTGTCCAACAAGCAGAGCAGAACGATACTAGGTTGCTGGTTTTTAAAAGCAATGGGAAGGGGTTTTCAGGCGGTTTTGATTTAAGTGACGTTGAAAGCTCCAGTGATGGCGATCTTCTGTTGCGCTTTGTTCAAGTTGAGGCGCTTTTACAGGCCGTTTACCACGCGCCTTTTGCGACTTCTGCTTTTGTTCATGGGCCTTGTTATGGTGCAGCCGCGGACCTGGTGGCGGCCTGCCAATCGCGTGTGGCAACGCCTGACGCCCGGTTTAGAATGCCAGGACTGCGGTTTGGCATTGTACTCGGCACAGGACGGCTAAACAATTTGGTTGGTTCAGATGAGGCGCGCTCTTTGTTGTTAAGGGATAAACCCTTTGGCGCTGATGAAGCGCTTTCGAAAGGCTTTGTTACCGAGATCTGCGATCAAACTGAATGGGTGGCACGCCAGGACCAATTGTTACACGACTCTAGCCAACTAACAGAGGAAGCATTTGAGGCCCTGACACAGAGAACCACTATAGATACGCGCAATGCCGACTTGGCCGCGCTGGTCAACTCGGTCAGACAGGGATCTATCAAAGAGAGAATAAGAGTCTACGTTGAGGGCGTAAAAGCAGAAAAACGGTGATGGAACAGCTTTGCTAGTCTCCTCGAGAGACCTGTGCTTTAGGTGAATTGCAATAGGTCTTGTATTCATTCCTGATTTCACAATCGCTGCTTTCAACCTATTGGCTCAAAAGCTATAGTGTGTATCCCGCCGCATTTAACTCCTCGGAACACACCCAATGGAAATCAACGTCAACTTCCTTGAAAATTTAAGACTTGAAGCCAAGTTTGACGATTTCACAGTCATCACGGATCAACCAATCCGATACAAGGGCGATGGCTCGGCGCCCAGCCCGTTTGACTATTTCCTGGCATCCTCCGCACTTTGCGCGGCTTACTTCGTTCGGCTTTATTGTTTGGCGCGTGATATTCCCACCGATGACATTAAGCTGTCACAGAATAATATTGTTGATCCTGAAAACCGCTACAACCAGATTTTCCAAATCCAGGTCGAATTACCGGAAAGCATTTCCGAGAAAAACCGTGCAGGTATTTTGCGCTCGATTGATCGCTGTACGGTCAAGAAAGTGGTGCAGACCGGGCCGGAATTCAAAATTGAAACGGTTGAAAATCTAGCTGAAGATGCGCAGGCCATGTTGATGGGCCAGCCTGACGATTCAAGCACATTCATACCCGGTAAAGACCTGCCACTAGAACAAACCATTGCAAACATGACTAAGATTTTGGCTGATCTTGGCATGAAGATCGAGATTGCCTCCTGGCGTAACATCGTGCCGAACGTATGGTCACTTCATATTCGCGACGCGGCTTCACCGATGTGCTTCACGAATGGCAAAGGCTCAACAAAAGAGAGCGCACTTTGCTCAGCACTGGGTGAGTTCATAGAGCGCCTAAATTGCAATTTCTTTTATAATGACCAGTATTTCGGCGAAGAAATTGCCAACCGTGACTTTGTTCATTACCCCAACGAAAAATGGTTCAAGCCTGGACCCGACGACGCGCTGCCTCACGAGATCTTAGATGAGTACTGCCGTGCCATTTATGATCCAGACGGCGAGTTGCGTGGCTCTCATTTGATCGATACCAATTCAGGGCTGAATGAACGCGGTGTTTGCTCAATTCCTTATGTCCGTCAATCCGATGGCGAGACCGTTTATTTCCCTTCGAACTTGATGGAAAACCTGTTCCTGAGCAACGGCATGAGCGCTGGTAACAATCTGTTCGAAGCCCAGGTACAGTGCCTGTCAGAAATTTTTGAGCGCGCTGTCAAAAAACAGATTATTGAAGAAGAAATTACCCTTCCTGACGTTCCTATGCAGGTATTAGAAAAGTATCCAAGCATTCTGGCAGGTATCAAGACATTGGAAGAACAAGGGTTCCCGATCGTTGTGAAAGATGCTTCATTAGGCGGGCAGTTTCCTGTGATGTGTGTGGCTTTGATGAACCCACGAACGGGAGGTGTTCTGACCTCCTTTGGTGCGCATCCCAGTTTTGAAGTCGCACTAGAACGCAGCATGACTGAGTTGTTGCAGGGCCGCAGCTTCGAGGGTCTAAATGACGTTCCCAGACCGACGTTCAACTCAGCAGCCGTGACTGAGTCTGAAAACTTTGTTGAGCATTTCATCGACTCAACCGGCGTTGTCTCCTGGCGCTTCTTTAGCGCTAAACGCGACTATGACTTCTGTGAATGGGACTTTTCTGGCAGCAGTGAAGAAGAGACTAAACGCATGTTTGGTATTCTAGAGAGCATTGGCAAAGAAGCCTATGTGGCTGTCTTTGACAACCTGGGCGCTACCGCCTGTCGTATCCTGGTTCCAGACTATTCAGAGGTCTATCCGGTTGAAGACCTGATTTGGGATAACACCAACAAAGCACTGAGTTACCGAGAAGATATCCTAAACATTCATTCGCTTGATGATGAGGCCCTGGCTGCATTGCTGGAGCGACTGGAAGACAGCCAGTTGGATGACTACACCGATATGAAAATGCTGATCGGTATCGAGTTTGATGAGAATACTGTTTGGGGCCAGCTGACAATCCTTGAACTGAAGATCCTAATCTGCCTAGCTCTCGGCGATCTTGATGAAGCCCTAGAACGCGTTGGTGTCTTCTTGCAGTACAACGAAAACACGGTTGAGCGTGGTCTGTTCTATCAAGCCGTTCATGCTGTGCTTGAGATAGCGCTGGATGATGACTTGGAGTTTGAGGATTTTGCTGGCAATTTAAACAGAATGTTTGGCGTCGAGACGATGAAGTCAGTGGTTGGTTCTGTGAACAGCGAAGTGAAATTCTTCGGTTTAACAGAGACCAACATGAAGCTCGAAGGTTTGGATCGGCATCTCAAGCTGATGGAGAGTTACAACAAACTACACCAGGCGCGTGCCGCCAAAGCGGCCGCTTGATTTAGGCAAGTCTCACTTTGACTGCGGATACTAACGGCACTTTGACGTTTTGCGCCAGTCTTTAGCTGCCAATCCTGTCGGCTATCGCAAGTATGCGATACATCTCGCGCAAGACCGGTTTTTCGATCAGCTTGCCATCGATCACGACAAGGCCTGTATCGGCTTCCTCGAAGGTTGTTGTAATGCGGCGTGCTTTGGCAATTGTCGCGGCATCTGGGGTGAAGACATCGTTCAAAGCGGCGATTTGTTTGGGATGAACCGATCCTTTTCCCGAAAACCCGAGATCTTTTGCTTGCTCGGCTGCGATGCGCATGCCTTCCGGATCTTCGAGGTCGAGATAGGGTACATCAATGGCATCGATGCCGGCGGCAGCGGCAGCATGGACCACGCGGGAACGAGCATACAACAAAGGTTCCCAGGCGAGTTTACAGCGCAGTTCAGCAGCCATGTCGACGCCGCCAAAGAATAGCGCATCAATGCGAGAGCTGCAGCCTGCAATGTCAAAGGCGGCCTCCAATCCTGCGTTGGTCTCAATGATAACGTGAAGGCGCGTGTCGTGGCCGCGCTCGGTCAACAAATTGTCGAGTATGACGACCTCATCGGGTGTGCGAACCTTGGGCAGCATCAAGGCCGGAGGAGGCGTGTCGGTGGCTAGAATAGCTTGGACATCAAGGATGCCGAATTGTTCTCGCAAGCAATTGATCCGCACAATACGCTCAACACCATCGTCGGCCTGTGGTTGCTCAAAGAGTGCCAACGCTTTGGTTCGAGCCTCGTCCTTGTCCTTGGGAGCAATTCCGTCTTCCAGTTCGATACAGACAATGTCTGTCCCCGACGCCAGTGCTTTGGGGTACATGTCCGGGCGCAAACCCGGTGTAAAAATAAATGATCTACGTGGCTGGATAACACGACCATCTGACATTACATCATTCCTCCAACTTTTTCTTCGACCTCACCAGCTTGTGCTGCGTAGATCGAGGTGTAACCGCCTGACCAATCAGGCGGTATCTGACAAGGCCTTGGATCGTGATAGGCCCATTTGACTGCTTCACCGCGCACCACTTTGTAAGTATTCGCCGAAGGGTCTGGGTGGGGAGTATAAGGCTTAGCATCCGCTGAAGTATAGCAATTTAACAACAAAGGTCTCGGCTGATCTGCTTTGGAGGCCGGTGAATAATGCAGGGCCCTTGCATTGTGAATAGTGATTGAGCCAGCAGCACCAGTTAGATATTCCACGCGGCTCATGTCAACGCCATTTGCATCCTCGTCGCTTAGCATTCCGGTCCAGTTCCCATCGGCGTCGTATTGGTCATACAAAGGCTCATTGTGGGACCCTTTTAGCACTGCGAGAGGACCATTACTCATATCTGTATCGGCCAAGTAGCAGCCAATAGTGAAAACATTGTAGTTGGTGTGTGGAAAGAACTGAATATCCTGGTGCCACTTGACGGTATCACTTGCATCGAACCATTTGAAATTCAGTTTTGAATGATGAAAAACAACATTGGGACCAGCAAGGTCCGCGGCTACATCGGCCATTAGACCGCTTGAGAAATCCCAGTAGGCTTTATGCTGTTCGTCGGGCCTTTTGAGACGTCGCAAAACAGGATTTTCGGCTGAATGGCCAGGGCCGATATCGAAGGTCTTGCCAGGTTCCGTTTCCTTGCGGCTTTGGTCAACAAAATCATCGGTGACAGCAATCAAATTATCTAGCATGTCTTTAGGAACCAGGCTTTCAACGCCAACATAACCTTGCTCAAAATAGAGCTCACGCTGAGTTTGGGTCAAAACTCTGGGCGGATAGGATAGAATTTCTTCAGGTGTCATTGGTGTTCTCCCTTGCAGAGGCTGTGCTTTTGTGGCTGAATTTATTTCAATTGCTTTCGGACAGAGCTTTGGCAAGTTTGGCTGCTTCTTCCGGTTTCATTTTGTAGGAGTGGTCTTCGTCAGGAAAGGTACCGGACCGCACATCGGCGGCATAGTCTGTGAAGGCTTTGGTCGCCACCTCGGCGATGTTGCCATAGCGCTTTGCGAATTTGGGTTTGAAAGTGTCGAATGCACCGATGAGATCGTAGCCATTGAGGAGCTGGCAAGTACCGGCGGAACCAGCACCGATGGAGAATGTAAAAATGCTCACAGCTTCATCAACGGCCTTGCCAACTTCATAGGGCATGGCCTCAATCTCCAGTCCAATTGCGCCGGCTTCTTCGATTGCTTTGGCATTGTCGATGATGTGGAGGGCGTCTTCTGCAGTTTTGCCCTGCATCTTGAAACCGCCGTAACGGTGGACGTAGTGAGGCAACAAGCCAACATGGCTCATGACGGGAACACCGGCGTCGGCGACGGCTTTGATGATATCGAACAATTCTCTGCCACCTTGCAGTTTGACGGCATCCGCGCCGCTTTCTTTCATCAAACGCACGGCATTGGTGATTGCCATGTCTGGGGTCGCATAAGAACCGTAGGGCATGGAAACTAATGTCAGGGTGTTGGGGGCGCCACGACGTACAGCGCGGCTGTGTTCAATCATATGATCGACGGTTATGGGCAGCGTATTCTCATAGCCGTAAAGTGTCATGCCCAAACTGTCACCGACACCAATGATATCCATGCCTGCGCGTTCGGCCCAAGCGGCACTCATGGTTTCGCCGACCGCGACCATTGCCAGTTTTTCACCGGCTGCCTTCTTTAGCGCGAGATCAGGTATTGTCAGTTTTTTTCGGGCGTTGGTCATTTCGTTGTTCTTTTTAGTTCCGTTTGGAACATAATCAGTGACTTTTATTTCTTTGTCAAGTTTGCGCCAGTTCCTTAAAGTCTGACCAGCCATTCGCCCTTTGAGGAAATCATTAGCCCTTCGATGACAGATTTAACAAAAATTTTTGAGCGTATAGAAGTTAAGGACACCTATCGCATGTCATTTCTGGTCAACACGCTTGTCTTGCCTATTTATGATGCCATCAAACAAGAATACGGTCTCAATCGCGGCGAATACGTTTTGCTCATGTGTCTTGCTCACTACGATGAGTTAACAGCGCAGGACGTTGTGAATATGTCCAGGCGACCAAGAAACTCGATCTCCCGATCTGTGCACCGAATGCTGGAAGAGGGCTACCTGAGCCGATCTCCTCATCCAGAGGATCGCCGTCAAGTTTGGCTCCGCATCACAGACGAAGGCCTTGCTCTTCATCAAGAATTGATGGCGCGTTTTGTGGAAAGGGAGCGAGAGTTTCTCGGAATTCTCTCCGAAGAAGAACAAGAAAGTCTGGACCTTATCTTGAGCAAACTTGCGGACCACGCGGTGAAGTCTTAGCCATGGGATCTTGGTAAAAACCAGCCATTCGTTAGGTAAGTATCCGCAAACGTTGGGACTCTCAATGAAAACAGAAAGCTGAACATGGACAAGATAACAGTCTTCACCGCCAGAAAAATCCATACCATGTCTCGATCACAGCCTTATGGGACCGCAGTTGCTGTTCGAGGTGGTCAAATTCTGGAGGTTGGTTCGCTTGAAAGTCTTCAACCATGGTTGAAGCGGTTTCCTCACGACATTGACGACCGTTTTGCTGACAAGACCATTCTGCCGGGATTTATTGATCCTCATTTGCATCCTTCACTGGGCGCCGTTCTGCTGCCGTCTGCTTTTGTGACTGCCTTTCCATGGGATAAACCAGAAGGGAAGGTTCAGCCGACACGCGGGAGGGATGCTTACTTAACCGAGGTGAAAAACCTGTTTGAGAAGGCCAACAATTCACAGCCTTGGTTCATTAGTTGGGGCTATCACCATTTGTGGCACGGTGAGGTCACTCGGTCTGACTTGAATGAGATCTCCAGTACACAGCCTATTGCCATCTGGCACCGGTCTTTTCACGAATTGATTTTCAACGATGCGGCATTGGAATGGCTAGACTTCGATCCAGATGTTCTAAAGCGTCACCCTCAGATAGACGTTGAACGTGGTCGGTTTTCTGAACTTGGCATGTTGATGGCCGTAAACAAATTACGCCCCGTTCTTTTTGAGCCTCAAAGGTTTGCCGAGGGGATCAATAGTCTTCTGAAGGTTCTTCATAAAG
>CAJQQJ010000055.1 GCA_905480445.1 uncultured Alphaproteobacteria bacterium
CTAACTCATTATCCGCGCCCAGCTCCGCACCCTACGGCTGCTCCACTGAACGCGGATAATGACGACTGTCCAACACCATCAAACTGGTACATTTTTACTCCGGCCAATGGTGGGTTTTTACTCCGGCGTTGACATTGGATTGTGAAACAGTCACTGTCAGAGTTATTACCAGAGTTTGAATCAGACGGCAGAGCTGTGAGGACACTAACATTATTACATTCAGTGCTGCCTACGGCACCGGTAGCAGTACCGTGAATGAATAGGTTTTCACTCTGCCCGACCGTCATACCGCCGATGTCCCATTCTTCCGTCGTGGAGTTGAACGTTCCAGCTGATGCATTGTGAGAAGTGTAAGTGAAGCCACTTGGTAGAACTTCAGCCAAGATGACGGAGGTTGCATCGGCTGTTCCGCCGTTGCTAACGCCTATATAGAAGTAAATTGCAGCATTTTGGTCAGGTGTATTGTTGTCTACGAACTTGAAAACACTAATGTCCGGTTCTGGTGTCTGAACTGTTTCACTTTCCGTATCATCATCATCCTCGCCAATGACACCGTTGTTGACAGTTGAATCGGGGTCGAATTCATCCGAAGCTGTAACTTGACCAGTGAAGTCAATTGTAGAGCCTACGGTACAGCCTGTGGCATCATAAGCGATATTAATCGATCTTGACTGACCATTGTTAATCGTTGAGCCAACGGTCCAAGTATAAGGACCGGAACCGGAAAGGGTACCTGTTCCCGATGCCTTTGAAACACTTGTGGCACAAGCAGGCACTGTGATTTCGGCAGTGACGTTATGAGCGTCGTCCGGACCACTGTTCGTAATTGTTACTGTGAACTGCTGACCTGTAGTCGCTGTAACGTTGTTTTCAATGACATTGATACTTAAATCGGCTTCCTCTGGATGGCAGTGCCAAATATCAACTAAAATATGTTGTGCAACGGGTACCGCTGGGTTTGCACCAGGGGAGTAGTTGACGATGAATTGCGTGTTCGTTGTACTTGTATCAGAAGCAAAAAAGTACTTCGTATTAACATCGTCAACACCAGTTGCCGTCAAACCCGATGTTGTGTAAGCCAATGTTCCACTTTGTGTCGAAATAGCCCAAGGAGAAACCACGACGTCTGTCCAAGCAGCTGGGTCAGCGTCAACATCGTTGACTGTGATTGCAGGATTGTTGAGTTGCAAAGATCCGAAATCGAAAACAATGTCTGCACCTGGATCAGCATTCGACGGCCATTGCATGTTGATGTCCCAAGCCGTACCAGCTTGGAAAATTCCGTTGTTGGGACCTGGAAACTCATACGTGTTTGGCGAGGCATAGACGGTCGCCAAATTGCTGATGTTTTGGAACGTCGTCCCACTGGGGCAAGACAGCGTAGGTGGCGTTTGGGCCCGCGCACTCTCAACCGCAACAAATAAGCTAGCCGCAAACCAAAAAGCAAACAAAACGGTCGCGGAAGTGGCACCGCCAAATTTCAGACAGACCTGTCCCGTCTTCATTACTTTACTAGAGGATCGCATTCTCTTGTCGCTTTCTGCGCTGGTCAATCCAGTCATTATCTCGATTAAACCGTTCCAAAATGTAGCCAAGACTCGCCAAGGTGCTTGACGGTGCGAGTGTCGCTCTGCTTTCATATTTTCATCTCGTAAAAAGGCCGCCGGAGATGAACCCTGGGGACAGTGGGTCATCTTCCGGCGGTTTTTTCCAACCTGAGGGGCGGAAAACTTGTCTTCATTGTTATGGTGATCAGATTTTGAACGCGGGTTCACCGGATCGCTAACGATCCGCGAATCAACGCACGACGGTATTCTCGGGTTCAATCCAAGAATGTTCGAACCAGTCGTTTGGTCCGATGAACTATTGTCAGATAAGCTGTCTAAAATTTTATTGGAATTTTTATCCCGATTCGCCTTTAGAAAGCTTTTCTTGATCCCGACACGAGTCGCAAAAAGCATATTTGTCCCCAAATTAGTAACAAAGTTGCGAAAAGTCCCGAATTCGAAAGCACAGCTATTTAGTTAAGGTCTTGTTTTAATTACGCTGTTCAAGTTTATGATTTTGTTATGTTATTATTTACTTAAAACTTGATATTTTCTTACGAACGGGATCCCTTTTTAACTTTGGCGGTAAGTACCTAGGAACAAACAGCGCAAGTTCAGTGCCAAAAATGCGATTCGTTACTTTGATTTACAAGTAATCGCGTCATTCGATCTTGTATTCACCGAATCTCTAAATAGATCTGAGCCGTTATTTCATCATTTTCGCCTACCAATTCTTCCGAATTGGCAGTAATGGTGTCGTTTTCAACGAAGAGGCCGGGATAAGCATGTTCATCAAGGGTCAGTGGTTGTCAGAGGGCAGCCAGGGGAAGTTCGCTGTTCTCAATCCTGCAAACGGGGAAACAGTTGCAGAAGTAGCCAATGGCGGTGTGCGCGAGGCAAAAACAGCGATTGAAGCCGCAGCCGAAGCTTTCCCAGATTGGTCTGCACAGACAGCCCACAAGAGATCAGCGCTTTTGTATAAAGCTTATGAGCGATTGGTTTCACGCAAAGACGAAATAGCCGAAATATTAACACTCGAACAAGGTAAACCCTTGCGGGCTGCGACGACTGAAGTGCAATACGCCGCCGATTTCCTTCTCTGGTTCGCTGAAGAGGCGAAACGCATCTACGGCGAGACAATTCCTTCAGCAAGACCAGATCAGCGCTTCTTAGTAAGGCATGAACCGGTTGGTGTAGTGGCAGCCGTCACACCTTGGAATTATCCGATCTCTATGGTTACGCGGAAACTGGGGCCAGCATTGGCTGCTGGTTGCACGATTGTTTTGAAACCCGCGGAAGCCACACCTCTTTGCGCCATTGAAATGGTAAAAATCTTTGAGGAAGTGGGCTTACCGGAAGGCGTTGTCAATCTAGTGACTAGTTCCGATCCAAAACCGATTGGTGAAGAGTTCGTGACTAACCCGCTGGTTCGCAAACTCACCTTTACAGGCTCTACGGCAGTGGGCAAGATGCTGGCTGGCAAAGCCGCGGGTAATATGAAACGCGTTTCTTGCGAGTTAGGCGGCCACGCACCCTTTATTGTATGCCAAGATGCTGACCCAGTTCATGCTGCAAAGGGCTTGCAATTGGTGAAGTTCCTGAACACTGGTCAAGCCTGTATCAGCCCCAACAGAGTCTTCGTCCATGAGTCCATGGTTGAACCTTTTAAGGAGACTTTGGCAGGCCGGGTTTCCAAAATGAAAGCTGGCAATGGCTTGGAGGCTGGCATTGCTATCGGGCCGCTTGTAAATAGTGCTGCTGTCGACAAAGTCGATGCGCAAGTCAAGGACGCTGTCGCCAAGGGTGCGGAAGTAGTTTGCGGCGGCGAACAACTGACGGACAACGGGTTAGAAAAAGGTCATTTCTTTGCACCGACCGTACTCAACAACATCAAACCTAATATGACGATCTATCGCGAGGAAACTTTTGGGCCGGTGGCAGCCATCGTTCCTTACAGTGACGATGACGACGTTTTGGCGATGGCAAATGACACGAGCTACGGCCTAGCAGCCTATGTTTACACACAAAATCTGTCTCGCGCGATGAGGCTCTATGAAGGCCTCAACTTTGGAATAATCGGCATTAACGATATTAATCCCTCAGCAGCTTCGGCACCTTTTGGCGGCACAAAAGACAGTGGAATGGGCCGGGAAGGCGCCAGAGAAGGCATTTTTGAGTACCTCGAGACCAAATTGGGTGGATTTTCGATCTAACGAAACAGAACGCCTCTCGTCGCAATAGACCACGTGATTGTCCGTTTTGGGAGGCCCGCGACAGAGGTGATCGCTTAGTTTCGCCCCATTAATAAAAGCCCCACATGGGCACACGAACAGGAAATTGAGGCTTATTCCATGAAAAATAAAGCACAAGCCGTTGTCATCGGCGGCGGACTAGTGGGTTGTTCCATTCTTTACCACCTTGCAAAGCTTGGTTGGAAAGACGTCATGCTGCTAGAACGTGACGAACTAACATCGGGTTCAACTTGGCACGCAGCTGCTAACCTTCATGGCCTGCACGACCACAACAACATTTCCAAGCTCCAGTACTACACCATGAAGCTCTACAAGGAGCTAGAGGAAGAAACCGAGCAATCTTGCGGCGTTTATCAACCAGGCTCTATTTACCTCGCACAAACTAAAGAGCGTGAACACCAGCTTAAGATCCAGGCGGCTAAAGGTCGTTATTTCGGCATCGATTTCCATGAAATCTCCGCTGCAGATGTAAAAGAGCTAAACCCGCTCGTGAATATGGACGGCATCCGCTGTGCAATGTTTGAGCCAGACGGCGGTAACGTCGATCCATCAGGTGTTACACATGCTTACGCTAAGGGCGCGCGCCAAATGGGCGCTGAAATCCACCGCTTTACGCCAGTTGTTGAAACTAACCAGCGCGACGACGGTACTTGGGACGTCATAACACCAAAAGGCAATGTCCACGCCGATGTTGTGATCAACGCTGCGGGCCTTTGGGCACGCGAAGTCGGCCGTATGGCAGGTGTTGATCTGCCTTTGATGCCGATGGAACACCAGTATTTTGTTACTGACACAATTCCTGAAGTCGAAGCCATGGGCCGCCGCCTACCTTCTGTCGCTGACCGCGACGGTGAATACTATCTTCGCCAGGAAGGCATGGGCTTGCTGGTTGGTGCTTATGAAAAGGACGGCCGTTTCTGGGCTGAAGACGGCACGCCTCTTGATTTCGGGCATGAGCTTTTTGACGATGACTTGGAACGTATTTCCGATAACATCATGCGTGCCTTTACGCGTGTGCCTGTTCTGGAAACCGCTGGTATCAAGCGCGTAATCAACGGACCGATGATTTGGTCGCCAGATAGCGCTGCTTTGTTCGGCCCTGTACCAGAGTTGCAAAACTATTACTGCTGTAACGGCATTATCCCGGGCTTTTCACAGTCAGGTGGTTTGGGTCTCTTATTGGCTCAGTGGATTGTTGAAGGTGAGCCAGAGCTTGATTTGTTCCCATGGGATCTCGCACGCTTCGGTGACTGGCCAACAAAAGCATTCTCCAAAGCCCGTGCTTTGGATTGTTATGCTAACCGTTTCAAGATTCACTTCCCCTTTGAAGAGCGTGAAGCAGGACGCCCCGTTCGCACGAGACCTGTTTATGAACGTCAATTGGAAAAAGGCGCTGTCTTCGGTCTTAACTATGGCTGGGAACACCCTGTTTGGTATGCGGCTGACGGCGTAGAAAAGGTCGATGACTACGGTTATGATCGCCAAAACTGGTTTGAGCCTGTTGGTGACGAGTGTCGTGCCCTTCGCAAAGACGTTGGTGTTGTCGATGTCTCCAACTTTGCTAAGTATGAGATCAAAGGCCCTGGTTGCCGTGAGTGGCTCGACCGCGTCGTGGCTAACAAAGTCCCAACGATTGATGGCCGCTCCTGCTTGACGCCGCTACTGGGTGTTCGTGGAGGTATCGCCGGTGATTTCACTATTACGAAGTTAGCCGATGACCATTATTGGATGGTTGGTTCTGGCATGGCCGAACGCTACCACGTTCGCTTCTGGGAATCAGTGCCAAAGCCGGAAGGCGTGACCTTTGATTGTCGTACAGTTGAATGGTGTGGTTTCAACATCGCCGGACCAAAATCACGGGAACTACTCCAGCGTATGACAAACGCCGACCTCGGCAACGATACCTTCAAATTCATGCGTTCCAAACGCATCACTATAGCGGGTATCGAGGCAATTGCTTTGCGGGTTTCCTTTACAGGCGATCTCGGTTGGGAAATCTATGTCCCAACGGAACAACAGCTGGCGCTCTATGATGCCTTGTTTGATGCTGGAGCTGATCTTGGAATTCGCCCAATTGGTGGTCGAGCATTGGGCAGCTTACGCATTGAGAAAGGCTATGGTTCATGGGGCCGCGAGTATTCTCCCGAATACTGGCCACAAGAAGTTGGTCTTGATCGCTTGATCAAACTCGACAAGCCAGAGTTCCTGGGAAGAGATGCCTACATTGCGCTCAAAGATAAAGCGCCGCGTGAGTTGCTCGTCACTCTAGAGCTTGATGTCCTACATGACGCCGATGCAACTGGCGGCGAACCTGTTTTCGCCAAAGACGGCACACCTGTTGGCCGTGTTAGTTCAGCTTCCTACGGCTATACTGTAGAGAAATCCCTCGCGCTCTGCTTTATCAAGACTGAGCACGTGAAATCAGGCGCGGAGTTTGACGTCGCCGTTTTAGGACTACCCCACCCTGCAAGATTGCTCGATGAGCCAGCCTTTGATCCAAAAGGCGAACGTTTGCGCGGTTAGAAGATAGGCTGGAGATCTGGCAGTGAACTGGATCTCCAGCCGCGTCACTTCGTCAAAAGACCTACTGGGCATTAGCTATGTCCTGATGGCTGCATTGACGGTAGCTTTATTGCCTAACACTGCCAAGCTAGCTTTGAATGACGGCGTTAACACTTCCACCCTACTTTTGTCGCGCGGCGTCATTGGTCTCCTGGTGCTATCGACAGTTTTGGCCTTCACCAAGACTGTACCGATAATACCAAAAAATCTTATTTTTCAATCTGTTATAGCTGGGTTATCCGCGGCCTTTTTCATTGTTGGTCTGTACCAGGCCATTCAATCAATTGAGATTAGTTTGGCCTTGCTGCTGCTCTATCTCTATCCAGTTGGCGTCGCCGTGATCAATCACTTCACGGGTCAAAGCCGGCTCACGGTTTTTCGTATTGGATGGAGCAGCCTAGCGCTTTTTGGCATCTTTCTGTCTTTGGCAAACTCTTTCGACATAAAATCAATGGTCGGTGTTGGCTGGGCTTTGATGGCGATGGTTTTCACAGTCGCAGTGACAATCGCCAATGATCGCCCCTCCAAGGAAATGGGTGCTTTAACATCCAATTTCTATCTGACCCTCTGGGGAACCTTGCTTTTTACCGTCGGGTTCCTTTTCTTTGGTGAACTCTCGCTACCACAAAGCCATCTTGGTTGGATCGGCCTCATTACCAACGGATCTGTCTATTGCTTCACTTGGTTGGTTTTCTTCGCTGGCGCCAATTTAATCGGAACGACTAGAGCTTCCATGATCTCAGTTTCTGATCTGCTGTTCACCGCAGTATTGGCCTACATCTTGTTTGGTGAGTGGTTCTCACTCATCCAATGGACTGGGTTTTTTATTGTCTTCTTCTCTCTGATCGCTTTAGAAAGTCCGAAAGGCTTTTGGTCACGAACGTTTGGAAAGTTAACAGGTAATGACAATCAAGGATCGACTAAATAAGGTCGTCACAAACCTTACACCACCGCCGATCCCCTTGGTGCTCAGTTGGGCCGACGCTTACGACGGTGGCTACGGTCCAATGCTCAACCTTTCACAGGCTGTTCCAGGTTATCCTTCGCACCCCAAGCTATACGAATGGTTGAGTGAAGCAGCTGCCTCTTCAGATTTTTCCAGTTACGGCGCTGTAAAAGGTGACGATCTCTTGAGAGGCAATTTGGCCAACCATTTGACAGAACTGTTCGACGCACCAGTCGACCTCGAAGAAACCCAGATCACCTCCGGCTGTAATCAAGCATTTTATGCAGCCCTCCTCACACTCGCATCTCCAGGTGACAAAGTTCTGCTCACCAACCCCTGTTTCTTTAATCATGAATACAGCCTACAACTATTGGGGCTGGAACCTAGCTTTGTCGACTGCCGAGCCGAACAAGGTTTTGTGCCTCAGTTAGTCGACATAGAGGCGGCCATCGACGACAAGGTTAAGGCACTGGTTTTGGTTTCACCAAACAACCCGACCGGGGCAGTTTATCCTGCTGAAATACTAGATCAAATATTCGACCTTTGCCGCTCAAAAGGCATTTGGCTGGTTATGGATGAAACTTACCGCGATTTCCCGCCATCTGGGCAAGTTCGGCCACACGATCTGTTTAGGAAAACCAATTGGCAGGACAGCCTGGTTCAGCTTTACAGCTTTTCAAAAGCCTATTCCATTCCCGGACACCGAATAGGCTCAATAACAGCGGACAGATCCATCTGCGAAGAAATCGAAAAGACAGTCGATAACCTACAAATCTGCGCGCCGCGTGCTGCGCAATATGCCGTAGCTCGTGGTTTGAGCGAATTAGGTGACTGGCGCAGCGAGAATGCTCTTAGAATGGCCACGAGAGCAAAGGCCTTTGAACAAGCCTTGGAGATGGCCAAAGGTTGGCAAATCGTCGCCAGCGGCGCTTATTTCGCCTATGTTAAACATCCTATGGAAGAATTAGGCGCGCTGAAAGTAGCCGAACAGCTCGCCAAGACTTTTGGTGTGCTAGCAGTCCCTGGCGAATTCTTCGGGCGAGACCAAGAAGCCTTCATCCGCTTCTCCTTCGCCAATAGCGAACTTCAAGCACTGGCGCCTTTAGCTAACCGTCTCAACGCTATGGCAGCGCAATAAAAAAGGGCCCGGAAAACCGAGCCCTTTCTATTCGAGTTGGCAACGAGTTTAGTCGCTATTACCGCCAAACAAGTGCAGGATCCAAATGAACATTGTCACAAAGGTTCCATAAAGAAGAAAAGCACCAAAAACCGCTTTTTGATCGTTTGCATTTTGGCCGTGACCAGCCACATACATATTTTTAACTTGCTGAGTTTCATAAGCTGTTAAGCCAGCAAAAACCAGAACCACAACAACTGATAGAATTGTGTCAAAGATAGAGGATTCAAAGATAAAGATGTTGGCGAGCAAAGCGATCAGAATACCGATTGTTGCGAGAGCTAAAAACCGTCCTATGCCGCTCAAGTCTTTCTTCGTCGTGTAGCCGTAGAGGCTCATGCCTGCAAACATGGCAGAGGTAATAAAAAACGCACGTGAGATATCAGCGCCTGAGTACATCAAAGCCATAGGCGCTATCCAAAGCCCCCACAAACCTGCGTATGAAAAGAAAGCTACTTGGCCTACGAGCTGGTTGTTAGAAAAGAACAGCTTAGGTGCAAAGAACCCAAAACCGATAACGGCTGCGAACAATACCCACTTCAGAGGCGACCCGAAGATCATGAACACCAACTGAGGCTGGCTTGCGACAAACATAGCAACGATGCCTGTAAAGGCGATGCCGAGGCACATGTAGTTGTAAACGCGTAACATATAAGCGCGAAGGCCCTCGTCGATTTCAGCACGGCTTGCTTGGCCGTAACCGACAGAGCGGGGATCGTATTGATTCACTTCTTATCTCCGATTGATGAAGTTAAAATTTCACAGTTGTTACTAATATCGTTGGAAAACAGTCAAATTTCAAGAAGAGTCTCAAAACCATCAATCATTCCTCAGAAAAGCGCTGGCTTTCAGAGACAGATTGTAGAAGGTCCCGACAAAACCCAGTGCAATGGTCAAAAGAGTTCCTAGCAACAAAACGATCACTAGTGACCAGAAGTTGACTTCAAAATCCCCATCCATCACTTCCGTGACGATAAAGAAGGAACCTATCAATCCAAGCACAGCCGCTAGACCAGCGCTCAAGAAGCCCATCAGGCCATATTCAATCACGAAAGCCCGCAGAACCTGTGGTTTCGTCGCCCCTAGAACTTTAAAGATAACCATTTCTTCAGAGCGCCGCTGCCTCGATGTCATGATTGCCCCTGAAATAACAATAATGGCAGCGATCAAGGTCAACAAACTGGCGACACCAAGCAGATTCGCCACTGTGCCCAAAATTCGTGCCACTTCACCAAGCGTCCGACGAACCCTGATCGAAGAAATCGTTGGGAAAGCGTCAATGATCGCGCGCTCTACTTTGTCTTCAGATTCTTCGGACGCCACCAAGGTTGCCAAATAAGTTTGAGGTGCCTTTTCTAACAAGCCAGGCGAAAAGACGACAACGAAGTTAATGCCGAAAGAACGCCATTCTATTTTCCTCAAGTTAGCGATCTCAACTTCGATATCACGGCCCAGAATGTTGATCGTAACCTGGTCGCCAATGTCTAGGTTCATGAGGTCTGCGACCTCTTCATCCAAGGAAATAAGCGGCTTCCCGTCATAATCTTCTGGCCACCACTCACCTCTAACAATTTCCATTGTTTTGGTCGGCTTGCTTGTCCATGTCAGTCCGCGGTCCCCTTCAAAGACCCAATCGATTGAGTCCGGAATCTCCAGTTCGCTGACAGGTACAGATTTCAAACGCGTAATTGCCCCACGCAACAAAGGAACCATCTCCAGATTGCTCGCGCCATCAAGATCTGAAACCATCACGTTAAAGGCTTCAGCTTCGTCTTTCTGGATATCGATCATGAAAAAAGCAGGTGTTGTCTCAGGCAAGTCCTGACTGACCTGTCTACGGAGATTAAAATCTGTTTGCGCAATCGTGACCAACAAGGTCAAACCAAGGCCCAATGTTACTACTGTTGCCGTGGTTGGCGACCCGGGTCGTACCAAATTCGATACCGCCATTTTGAATGCCAAACGCTTTGGCTTCGCGACATATTTTGTGCCCAACAAAAGCAATTTCGCAAGCAACCAAAGAGAAAACAGTACGAAAGCGGAGGCGACTAAAAACCAACAGGCGAGCCGCGGATCGAACGAGGAAAAGACAGCTAGGCCTATCAAGCCTGCCGATAATATGGCTGTGCCAAGATAACCAAACCAACCGGGAGAAGCATTGTTTTCTGTACCGCCTCTAAATAGGCTTGCAACAGGTACTTTTGGTACGCGAGCAAGAGCTAAAAACGAAAACGCTAGGGCTACCAAAGTTCCGAACGCGAGGCCTAATCCAGCAATCAACAATGGTTGCTGTGCAGAAGGGTCGATGTTGAGAAAGTTGGTTAAAAAGGGAGCCGCGGCCGTTGAACCAAAATAGCCGACCGCAATTGCCAGAAGCGATGCTAAGACTGCCATGATCAGAACTTGCAGGAAAAAACACAAGAAGAGCAGTTTCTGCCCAGCACCTAGGGTTTTGAAGATGGCTTGCGTTTCTATTTTTCGATTGAGATAAGCTTGTACAGCATTGCCACTACCCACCGCACAAACAAGCAAGGTTGTTAACCCAATCAAGGTTAGAAACTGCGTCAGTCTTTCGATGTTCTCACTAACGCCGGGCGTCGCATCAGTTAGCGATCTAATGCGCCAACCCGCTTCTGGAAAGCGATCATTCAGGTCTTTCAACCAGTTGGAAGCAGATACCGAAGCGGGAAGTAATACACGGTAGGCATTTCGAATCAGGCTGCCTGGTTTCTCAAACCCGGAAGCCGCGACGGCAGCAGTAGCGATCATGACACGAGGGCCAAGTTCAAAGCCAACCAAACTGCGATCTGGCTCCCGTTCGATCCAGCCTCTAATCTCGAACTTCGCGTCACCAACTTGGATCACGCCACCGATGTCGACATTCAATTGTGTTTTGAGTGATGGGTCAGCGAAGGCGCCCCACATATCGCCCTTCAACGCCAGCCCGGCAGTTCCAGTAGCGGCGTTATTCAGTTCAAGTTTTCCTACCAACGGATAGAGTTGGTCAACGGCTTTGACTTGCACAAGCCTTTGCTTGCCTTCAAAGCGCGCCATTGACCGAAAACTTGCGGTACGAGAAACCTTTCCAGATTGCTCGATCCACGCCATTTCACTGTCAGACAATTGCCGTTGATTAAGTCGAATAGAAACGTCGCCACCGAGAATCCGTTTTGCATCAGTCGCTAGTCCACCAAGTAGTTGGTCCGACAAAAAACCAACGCTGGCAATGGCTGCGACACCTAGAAAAATTGCCAGGACAAACAAACGAAAATGCCGCCAACTACCGCGCATATCGCGCAGGGTTAATCGGAAAAGCAAAGCAATTGACTGTGCCACGATATTAACTCAAATGCCCGTTTTGGAGGTGGACTTGTCGATCAGCCAAGGTTGCCAAGTGAGGGTCATGCGTGATCAACATCATCGCCGAACCTTGATCACGACAGAGCGAGAAAAGTAAATCTGTCACACGTTTGCCTGTGTCTTGGTCAAGGTTTCCAGTGGGTTCATCTGCGAAGAGAATTTTCGGCTTGGCCACCATCGCGCGTGCGATACCAACTCTTTGTTGTTCGCCACCTGATAGCTGTCCTGGATAAGAAGTCAGGCGGTCTTCCAATCCAACCTTGTCAAGTATTTCGCTAGCTTGAGTCATAGCGTTTGAATGACCTGCGAACTCAAGGGGCAAGGCTACATTTTCAAGCGCGGTCATCGTGGGCACCAGATGGAAGTTCTGAAAAATTATTCCCACGGACTGACGACGAAAAACGGCTAGTTGATCTTCGCTTAGCTTCAATAGATTTTGACCTGCTACGGAGACTTCGCCACTGGTTGCCTTTTCCAAACCAGCCAGTATCATCATCAAACTGGTTTTACCGGAACCTGAAGGTCCAACAACCGTGACGATTTCCCCGGCTTCGACCTCGAAGGAAATCCCGTTCAGCACTTGAATAGTTTTGTCACCAATCTGGAATTGCAGACGGAGATCGTTCGTCGAAATTAGATTTGTCACGAAATTTACAATTTCCGCCTGTATATAATTAATGCTGTTGCATATGGTGGCAACAGACACCATTTCAACGCCCGTAAAGGAATTTTATGCAAAGAGCCATCTCTCCCTTCGTTGTTTTATTGATGATGCTGGTTTTCTCACCTCTAAGCAACGCTGATTCGATTAAGATCTTAGCTTTTGGTGACAGTTTGACAGCGGGCTATGGTCTAAAGAAAAACGAGGCCTTTCCTGCTCGTTTAGAACAGGCGCTGAAAGCCAATGATCATGATGTGACCGTTATCAATTCCGGCCAATCGGGGGACACCACCGGGGCCGGTCTTTCGCGGGTAGAATGGGCTTTATTTGACAAACCAGACTTGGTCATTTTGGAACTTGGCGCAAATGACATGTTGCGTGGCTTGCCTGTGACCGCAACGAAGGAAAATCTGTCGGAGATCATCACGCTTTTTCAGGCTCAATCGATGCCGATTTTACTAACTGGAATGTTGGCTAGTGAATATTACGGTCAGGAATATAAGGCAGAATTCGATGCGGTTTTTCCAGACCTTGCCGCTGAAAGGAATTTGATGCTCTACCCCTTTTTTCTTGAGGGTGTTGCAGGCAACATCAGTCTTAATCAAGAGGATGGTATGCACCCAACCGCGAAGGGTGTTGATGTGATTGTTTCGGCGATTTTGCCAACCGTAGAAGAATTCATTAGAAGTTCTGTTACCAAGCCCTGAACAGGGTCGTTGTTTCATCTCCTTTTACTCAAACTATTATTCTATCGGAAGAACTATGCAAAAATCCATACTTGGCCGCACATCTATTGAAGTGAGCAAGATCTGTTTAGGTACAATGACTTACGGTCGTCAGAATACGGAAAAGGAGGCCCACTTGCAGATGGACACCGCCTTGGAGCATGGCGTCAATTTCTTCGATACAGCAGAGATGTACTCCGCACCGCCAAGCGCTGAGAGCCAGGGTAAAACCGAAGAGTATATTGGTCGCTGGTTTAAGTCTTCAAGGAAAAGAGACCAAGTTGTTTTGGCTTCCAAAGTAATCGGACGCGGTTTCAATATTCCTTGGATTAGAGAAGGCCAATCGCGCCTTAATCAAACGAACATTCGAGCGGCCATCGAAGGCAGCCTGCAACGCTTGCAAACTGACTACATCGATCTCTATCAGCTTCATTGGCCTGACCGGGAAATGAGTCTCTTTGGCAAAAACGGCGTTGGGTATTCACATGCTCAAAACGAGGATGCCGTGGCTTTCGAAGAGACGCTCTCGGCGCTCCAGGAACTGGTTGATGAAGGTAAGATTCGCTCCGTTGGTCTTTCCAACGAGTCCCCTTGGGGTACCATGAAGTTTTTGGAACTAGCCGAGCAAGGCAAAGGACCCCGAATGGCCTCAATCCAAAACGCTTATTCGCTGCTGAACCGAAGCTTCGAAGTCGGTCTGGCGGAAATTGCCTTGCGCGAAGATTGTGGTTTGTTAGCTTATGCACCGCTCGCCGCTGGAACACTTAGTGGTAAGTACCTGAACGGCGCTAAGCCTGCTGGCGCTAGGCGCACAGAGTTCACAGGTCAGACACGCTATATGACGGCGAATGCCGACGATGCAGTCCAGGCCTATGTTGATTTGGCGAATACGCACAATATCGACCCAAGCCAAATGGCCTTGGCTTTTGTTCATCAACAATCCTTCGTCACCAGCACAATCATCGGTGCGACGAACCAGTCACAACTGCTCAACACCCTTGAATCTATTGATCTTACCTTAAGCGATGATTTGATGAATGAGTTGCAGGCTATCCATCAAATCTACACTTACCCTTGCCCATAAAGAACCATTGATCGATGCGATATTTTGTTGGCCTAGATTTACCAGAAGATCTCAAGGCTAGATTAGCAAGTTTGCAATCTGGCGTCCCCCAAACCCGCTGGGTCGACGCACAGGGTTTTCATCTAACCCTTGCTTTCCTGGGAGAACTTGACGGCTTTGAATTTGACAAAGTTGCGAAGCTTTTTGGCACTTTGACAAGCCCAGCATTCCAGCTGCGTCTGGCTGGTTTGGATCGCTTTGGTAATGGGAGAAAGACCCGAGTGATCTGGGCAGGCGTAGAACCGAACCCGTGCCTAGAGACCTTATCCACCCAATTGCGCACAAAGCTGTCGTTTAACGCCATTAATTTTGATCATAGAAAATTCAGTCCTCATGTAACCCTATCAAGGCACTGCACTGCCAAACTAGATAAAGTAGCTGAATATCTTGGTGCCAACGCTGGGTTTATGAGCTCTTTTTTTGATGTTTCAGAATTCCATTTATTTTCCAGTCACTTAACTTCTTCTGGTGCTTTCTATCGTAAGGAGCTAACTGTTCCTTTGCAGCAGCTGATGGCTGATTAGCTAGTGATCTTAAAAGGGTAAGGTTGAACAGATGGATCAAGGTTTTTCTGAGATACTTGCTGAGGTTCGAGGCTGCACAGTCTGCGCCGAACATCTACCGCTCGGTCCTCGACCTATCGTAAAGATGACTGCAACCTCGAAAGTTCTAATCATCGGTCAAGCGCCTGGCACTCGCGTACACGAGTCCGGTATTCCATGGGATGACCGCAGCGGAGACCGGCTCAGGGAATGGTTAAACTTACCAAAAGAAACCTTTTACGATGAAAGTCAGATAGGCATCATGCCGATGGGATTTTGTTATCCAGGTGTCGACAAAAACGGTGGCGATAAACCGCCGAGACCAGAATGCGCGCCGCTGTGGCACGAGGCACTACTTGCCTGCCTGCCGAACGTCGAACTGACGTTGTTAATCCGTGCCTACGCGCAGAAACGCTATCTTGGTAAACGTCAGGAAAAGTCCATGACGGCGACTGTCGCTAACTGGCAAACCTATGGACCTGATTATATTCCGCTGCCGCATCCCAGCTGGCGCAATACTTTCTGGCTCAAAAAGAACCCTTGGTTCGAAAGTGACCTCCTGCCAGTTCTGCGCCAAAGAATAGGAGAATTGGTTAATGTCGAAAGTTGAAAAGCTTAACGAAGAAGAACGTCAGACACTGACGAAATCTCACCCCAACTGGCAAATTGTCAAGGGGCGAGAGGCCATTTATCGGGCGCTGAAATTCAAGTCCTTTTCTGAGGCTTGGTCCTTTATGACAAGGGTCGCGCTCTATGCCGAGAAAATCAATCACCACCCCGAATGGTCAAATGTTTACAGTCGAGTTGAAGTAACTTTGACCACTCATTCTTGCGATGGGTTGTCGGAACTTGATGCTAAAATGGCTCGGTTCATTGACCGCGTTGCTGCAAACAATTAGGCCGCTTTTCACTGACCCTTTTGTGCCTAGAATGGCCGGCTGCTTGACTTATCTAACACCATTGTTGCTCATTCCTCCTGAAATTGGCAGCCTCAGGGCACAAAAAAACCCGCCCAATGATGAGCGGGTTTTCTAAACTTCAGTAGAAAGAAAATTCTAGCTGGCTTCCATACGCATGGCACCATCAAGACGGAAAACCTCACCATTCAACATGGCGTTTTCGCAAATCATGATGCAAAGCTTGGCGTATTCGTCAGGACGACCAAAACGCTTAGGGAATGGAACCTGATTTGCCAAGCTATCTTGGACTTCTTGTGGCATACCGAGCAACATCGGCGTAGCAAACAGACCTGGGTTGATTGTGTTGACACGAATACCGTAGCGTGAAAACTCGCGTGCTGCTGGTAACATCATACCGACAACACCTGATTTAGAAGCAGAGTAAGCTGCCTGACCAATTTGACCTTCGCCAGCGGCGATAGATCCGGTGGAGATGATGACACCTCTTTCGCCGTCATCATTCATGGGGTCAGTCTTTACCATCTCAGCGGCTGCCAAACGCAGCATGTTGAATGAACCAATTAAATTGATTTTAATACCACGCTCGAATTCTTCCAGAGGCTGAGCGCCTTCGCGACCGACAATACGTTTCGCTGGCGCGATACCAGCAGCATTAATCAAAACTCTCGGAGCGCCGATCTCTGCAACCATTTTAGCAACGGCGGCTTCACCACTTTCTGCCGAAGTAACATCACACTCGATCGCAATACCACCAGTTTCGGCAGCGACTTTTTCAGCGCCTTCCATGTTGATATCCATAAGGGCAACCTTCATGCCCGCAGCAGCCAAGTGACGCGCTGTCTCAGCGCCCAGTCCAGAACCACCACCTGTGATCATTGCGGCGTGACCTTTAAGTTCCATGATTTTTCCTCTTCAAGTCTATGTCTATGTGAAAATTGCACTGTCTATTCCCTTTGATCTGATGCTTGTCAAGATCTGCAGGTAATAAGGATTTGGTTTCAACCAATTCTTCCAGGAAGACAGCGTCAGCTTTTGGCCAAACCCGTCAGAAGATGATCAAGGAGCGCCTTCCCTCTTTGGTGACAAAGTGGATCAGACCAGTTCTTTTCCTGTTCATGAAGGGGCACAGTAACATGGATACGACATTGCCAGTCTTGCCCGTCTGTCAGGAAATCGATGTATTTTGGCACAGAGCCTCTGCTGGCCTTGGGGTACTGCGTTTCCAAATAGGGCTCTTTAGTCACCGGGTCGATATGGATGCTAGCACCTAAATCGTCTTGGCCGCGCCAAGTCCAGGCGGGATAGCCATGACTATCAATCCGATACCGACTATTCGGGTTTTCCAGCACTGCGACTGCAACTGCTCGTTCCCCGCTCGGTGCCAATTCAGAGACCAACCTCACCGCTTCGGCCTTGTCCATAACTTGTGGGCCGCTGATTTGATGACAGGCTGTCAACAAACTGGCTAGAAGAATAGGAAGAACAATTTTGACTATTTTGGTCATCGGGTCATCTTTAACAAATCGATCAAAACCCTAGTTTACCAAGCATCATCCAAAGAAAACAGGTCGCTGGCGAGTCGATTGACGGTCGGTCTGGTTTCCAATAGGCAAAATAGGCGACCAAGTGCAAGAAAATGGCCAGGGCAAAGTTAACAAAACGCCTGTTGTTTTCCCTAGGGCTTTTTATTGCGATTTTGATCTCTGCAATTTACATCAATACTCTGCGCTATTCTCCCGCCATCGCTGACGTAGAACCAGGCACACTATGCCCAAGCAAGGTTTCAAAACAGGCTAGTCAAAGCGATGTCTTGTTGAAGGAAACATTCAAACAAGTGTTCAACGAAGTCATCGCTGTTCCAGGTCTGACCATCGCGACAACAGACGGCTGACACTAAGAAAAAGTCTCTGAGATATTTTATGGAATTTTGCCCATCGGTTTCGGCTCTAACGACATCTTCAGATTTCAAAAACTAATGAAAGTTTTTCTGTGGAAGCCGTGCCAAAAGCGATCATCTTTTACCAAACACAAACAAAAAACTAGATCCAGTCGGGTTTTAACCTCAGGAATAGATTTCAACTTCCGGCTTACGGATCAGCTCAATATCAGCTCAATATCAATTCCATAGCTGAGCTACTCTGAGCCTTTTACTGCTTAAAATTTAGGGTCCAATTTAATCGCCTTCCTGACTATCGCCTATTCGGTATGGCCTGTACTTTACGCAGGATCAATGGCGTTTTGAATGTAGTTTTTTGCATTTGGCATAACCGATTTCAGAAAACCTAGAGTCGGTGACAAACGTCGAATCCAACAGATAGATCTACCTGCTCAAAAATACTTTGCTTCCATCAAAAAAGACTACATGAATTTTCTTTTGGTTTTCTCATTTTGCAACAGTAGTTCCGGATTCATTTCAGAGAGAATCCAGATGAATACTTGCGATTAGAGTCGTCACCAATCCAGCCAAAATGGAAATTTTCTAAGAATCGTTTCCGCTTACAACTTTTGGCATGGGCCTTGCTCTCCTTATGGGTGGATGTTGACATCGGCAAAGTAAACGTAAGCTCCATTCGCGGTTTGAAACTGTCTAACTTCTTGTGTTGGAACAGTGAATTTCCGTCTTGCCGGCTCTTTGTTGGAAATGTCCACAAATCATTGGGTTCCCATGACCATTCTTGCATTGGGAAATTTTTTCTCGGTTTGGCTTTGGCTGATTGAGGAGAATTGGGGACTTAAGTTCAATAAAAATAAGTTGTTCAACTAATGGAGAAGAGACCTCAGTATAAGGCCTATTTTCCCGTCTGACATTACCGAATTAGCGATGGATTTCCAGTAGGATCAGTTATTTGCAACTTTTAGGGTTGGATATAGCCAATTTGGCATGGTTTCACGCCCCATTTCTGGGTTTTG
>CAJQQJ010000056.1 GCA_905480445.1 uncultured Alphaproteobacteria bacterium
CAAGCGCATGAAGTGCTGGATGATCAAGATCGCTGGTGGTCACAAAAAGTTCGGGTTGGCTGACGAAAGGTTTCTGCATGACAAAAGTTACCAAATATTCCAGCCTATGGGAATCCTCTAGTTATGCTGAGGTCTCTATCTGGAAATCATCACACGCGAAAATCTAAAGCAAGCGAAGAGTTGGGGCATGGATTCTTCGAACACTTAACTTGGTTAAGATAGGATAAGCTAAGTTCTCGGCATACCCTTGGCTGGAGCTAAGCGTTTTTGAGCTGCAACACGGAAAGGGGCATTAGGGCCGCCGTAACCGTTGTAGTTACTTGTTCTTTGAACAAATTCGAAAAACAATCCTTCGCCGTAGGTTCTTGAGTAGAATTGAAAGAACTCACCATTCTCGTCTGCGTCGTACATTAGGTTCAGAGCCTGCATTTCTTTTAGCTGTAATTTGGGCAGGTCAAACCGAGCTGCTAGATCTGAGTAGTAATTGTTAGGGATCGGTAGAGGATCAAATCCTCGCAATTTCATCGCTTTGGCTGTTTCGAAAATGTCATCGGTCTCAAAAGCTAAATGTTGAACGGAGGAGCCAAAGGAATTTGCTAAAGATTGCCCAGCGAACGTTTTGTGGTTTTCCGCTCCATTAAGCGTGACGCGGAGCTGTGATCCCTTGCCTTCCACTGCTTGGCTTCTTACCAGCCCACCTGGGTCAACGATCTCGACCAGCGGTGCTTTTTGGGCGTCAAAAATAGAGGTGTAGAAAAGCGTCCAAGACAACATTTCTTCATAATCCATCGTCTGAGCGATATGGTCTATGCGCGTTAAACCTGCATCGTTTAGAGTTGATGATGCGGGACCGATAGGCTCAAATTCCCGGTTCCAGATTTGAGCCAGTTCGCTTTTCTTGTCGATGAAATGCAGCAAGCTACCGCCAACCCCTCTTATGGCTGGGATAGCTGTTTCACCTGGCCCATTGGTTTGTGCGAAGGGAGCAGCACCCAGTGCTGTTGCTCGTTTCCAGGCTGCGTCAGCATCTTCTACTGAAACTCCTATGTCACAAACCGAAGTACCGTGGGTGATGTAAGCTGCGTGAGCAAAGCCTTCCCGTTCGGTATTGATTACGATTCTGATGTCGTTTTGTGTCCAAAGGCTGACGGACTTTGAAATATGCTTGTGGCTGTTCGTAAAGCCCATTTGCTGTAGCAGCTCGCCAAGTTTAACTTCTTCTTCTTCGTCTGTTGTGAATTCAACAAACTCGACACCAAGAGAGAGAGCTGGCGCTGGCAGCGAAGCATAGGACGAGCTGATCAGCTTTAGTTCCGGAGAGAATCGTGCAACGCGGTCCATCAGATTAACAATTGAGCGATGACCATCCTGGGCAACCAGGTTAGGGCTGCCACCTCTGAATTGGTCATTGAATATCTCGAGAGAAAGCGGGCCTTTATATCCAGCTGCTAAGATTGCTTTCATAAATGTAAGCAGGTCGAGATCGCCTTCTCCAGGCATGTTTCTGAAGTGACGCGACCAGTAAAAGAAATCCATTTCAATACGAGGTGCATCTGCCAATTGTAGGAAAAAAATCTTGTCAGCTGGAATAGACCGAATTGATTCACAGTCTATATTCCGGCTTAGCGAGTGAAAGCTGTCTAAGATCAGACCAATGTTGGGATGGTCGGCGCGACGCACAATTTCCCAGGCGTCGCGGTGATCCCAAACGTGTTTGCCCCAGGCCAAAGCCTCATAGCCAACACGAATGGATTTCTTTGCTGCTCGTTCCCCCAATTCTCGGAAGTCGTCAGCGGCTCGGTCAATGCCGCCCAAGGATTTTGGGTGGAGGGAAGAGCATACTAAAACAAGGTCCGTGCCTAGTTCGTTCATGAGGTCAAATTTACGTTCCGCTCGGTCAAAAGCCTTTATGCGTTCGGGGTTTGGCAGGCCTTCGAAATCTCGAAAGGGTTGGAAAAGCGTGATTTCCAACCCATGATCTCTGATCATGCGTCCCACCTCTTTTGGCCCGCCATCAAAGGCAAGAAAATCCTGTTCGAAGATCTCCACACCATCGAAGCCAGCAGTGGCTATTGCTGCCAATTTTTCTCTTAAGTCACCAGGTACTGAGACGGTTGCTATGGATGTTTTCATCGGTCGAATTCCTCTTCCCTTGGCTGTACAGAGTGGAGGAAACTAATAGAAGCCTCAAAAATATATTTTGATGCATCAAACATATCAAATCGTATGTTGTACATAACTGTTCTTCTTGATCCTTTCGTACGCTGGTAACGGATTTTTTAGGTTGGTTAAGTTGTTGGTTGCCGATGTGGAGCTCTAAAGCTAGAGTTCACCTTTACGGCCAGATCGGCCTCAAACCTGTTCAAAAGAAGAAAGCAAGGCTCCATGTCGTTCAATGCTAACTGGTCCTATCCAACCGCAATCCGTTTTGGCGCTGGCCGCATCTCCGAAATTGGTGACGCTTGTAAAGCTGCTGGTATGTCGAAGCCTTTGCTTGTGACTGATAAGGGCCTGGCGTCTCTGGATATCACAACCAAGACTTTGTCGCTCATGGAAGCCGCTGGTTTAGGGAATGCTTTGTTTAGTGACGTTGACCCAAATCCTAATGAAAAGAACCTAGAAGATGGTTTGAAAGTTTATCGGGATGGCGGGCACGACGGTGTTGTGGCTTTTGGTGGCGGCTCCGGTTTGGACCTTGGCAAAATGCTGGCTTTTATGGCGCGCCAAAACCGGCCAGTCTGGGACTTTGAAGACATCGGTGACTGGTGGACGAGAGCCGAACCTGATGGCATTGATCCGATTGTTGCAGTTCCAACCACAGCTGGCACAGGGTCAGAAGTTGGCCGTGCCTCTGTTATTACGAACTCGATCAGTGCAGAAAAGAAGATTATCTACCATCCGAAAGTTCTGCCCGCTGTTGTTATCTGCGATCCGGAATTGACGATGGGAATGCCGAAAGCAATCACGGCAGGAACAGGTATGGACGCTTTTGCGCATTGTCTAGAGGCCTTTTGCTCACCGCACTACCACCCCATGTCGCAGGGGATTGCTTTGGAAGGGTTACGCCTTGTGAAGGATAACCTGCTGACCGCTTACAACGATGGCAATGATGTAGGAGCACGCGGCCATATGATGAGCGCGGCGGCTATGGGTGCTACTGCTTTTCAAAAGGGATTGGGTGCTATTCACGCGATCTCTCACCCGATTGGTGCCAACTATCACACTCATCATGGCACAACTAATGCGGTCGTCATGCAAGAGGTTCTCAAATTCAATCGGCCTGCTATTGAAGACAGGTTAGGAACGGCGGCTAACTACCTAGGTATCGAAGGCGGGTTCGATGGTTTTTATGCTTACGTGGGTGAGCTGAACTCAGCGCTTTCAATTCCAAAAAACTTGACTGAATTGGGTATCAAAGATCCCGATATCGATCGTTTGGTTAAAGGGGCGCTGATTGACCCTAGCACTGGTGGTAACCCGATTGAGATGACTGAAAGCAACACGAGAGCTTTGATCGAAGCCTGTTTGTAAGTCCAAAGAACTAGCTCGGTTTATACGCTGGGCTAGTTGCCAAAAGCCGTCATCTAGGATGTTGTTTTTGGAATAGATTCTCCTTTTTTCCAGCTTTATAGGTTTTAGAACAACTAATAGAGCTGAAGAATAGAGTGAGCCGCAATGGACCAGTATTACAGTGAAACCCGCAAGATTGACCCAACAAAGGGTGCTCAGCTTGGTGACGGTTCGCCCAATGATAACAATCGGATCGAGATAGGACCGACACAGCTGGCTTTTGGAGAGTGGGAGCAGGCGGGTCTCACTTTGCCGAATCTAGACCGGATGCGCGAATTCCGTTGGAAACGACTAACGCAGCATATCGTAGATCGGGATCTCGCGGGTATGTTGATGTTCGATCCTCTGAACATCCGCTATGCAACCGACAGCACCAATATGCAGCTGTGGAACACCCATAATCCTTTCCGTGCAGTCTTGCTTTGTGCTGATGGTTACATGGTGATTTGGGACTACAAAAACTCACCTTTCCTCTCGACCTTTAACCCTTTGGTGAAAGAGCAAAGATCGGGTGCAGATCTTTTCTATTTTGACCGGGGTGACAAGATTGACGTAGCGGCGGACAAGCTGTCCAACGAAGTTCGCGTCTTGTTGGAAGAACATGCAAGCGGCAATAAAAGGCTAGCGGTCGACAAGGTAATGCTTCACGGCCTCTACGCTCTCCAGGCTCAAGGGCTGGAAGTTCTACCCGGCGAAGAAGTGACAGAAAAGTCCCGCACAATCAAAGGCCCAGATGAGATTGCGGCAATGCGTTGTGCGCACGATGCCTGTGAAAAGGCCGTCCAGGCTATGGAGAATTTTGCTCGTGAGAATGTTCCGCTGGGGAATACCTCAGAAGATGATATTTGGGCAGTTTTGCATGCTGAAAACATCAAACGTGGTGGTGAGTGGATTGAGACGCGGTTGTTGTCTTCTGGCCAGCGTACCAATCCCTGGTTCCAAGAATGTGGCCCGAGGATCGTGCAGAACAATGAAATCATCGCCTTTGATACTGACCTCATCGGCAGCTATGGCATGTGCATTGATATCTCGCGGACCTGGTGGGTGGGCGACGAAAACCCCCGTGCGGACATGGTTTATGCCATGCAGCATTCTCATGAGCATATCATGACCAACATGGAGATGTTGAAGCCAGGCGTGACAATCCCAGAACTCGTGGAAAACAGCCACAGACTTGATGAACAGTTTCAGGCGCAAAAGTATGGTTGCCTGATGCATGGCGTTGGTCTTTGTGATGAGTGGCCGCTTGTTGCCTATCCTGATCAGGCTGTTCCAGGCTCCTTCGACTATGCGTTAGAACCGGGTATGGTGCTGTGTGTCGAGGCTGCGGTCGGCGCGGTTGGTGGCGACTTCTCTATCAAGCTCGAAGATCAAGTCTTGATCACTGAAGACGGCTATGAAAACCTCACCACTTACCCATTCGATGACAGGCTCATGGGTCGCTAACTCTTAGCACCAGTACAACCGCATTGGATTGTTTACTAATAGCGCCTGTTGTAACTCAGCAGTCGGCGCTATTTTCGGCAAGACGTCGACCAGCACACCCTCGTCGGGCACGTGAGACTTCATGTTGGGATGAGGCCAGTCGGTGCCCCAAAGAACGCGGTCCGGGAAACTTTCTACCAAGTGGCGTGCGAAAGGAATGACGTCTTCATAGGGCGGACCAGCCACGGTCAAACGCTCAGGGCAAGATACCTTGGTCCACATGTTCTGGTTTTCTGCCAACAATGACACGAAGGAGCGGAAATCAGGATGATCTACGCCTTTAGTCACATCTGGCCGCCCCATGTGATCGATGACGACGGTTGTAGGCAGCTGTTTTAGAAAGGGTTTCAGTTCTTCCAAATCAGGTGCTTCGAAATAAACAACGATATGCCAGCCAAGTTTGGCTATGCGTTCTGCGATCCCTAAAAAGACTTCTTTTGGAGTTGCGTCGACTAACCGTTTAACAAAGTTAAAACGAACGGCCCTCACACCGGCCTCGTCCATTACTTTGAGTTCTTCATCGCTAACATCAGGAGAAATGACAGCGACACCACGGGCTAGTTCACCGGCGGCTTTCAAAGCGTCAACTAAGGCGTCATTGTTTCTGCCATGACAGGAAGCCTGAACAATGACGTTACGCTCAAAGCCTAAGTAATCTCTCAGTTCGAACAGCTTTTCTTTAGACGCATCGCAAGGAGTATATTTGCGCTTTGGTGCATAAGGAAAGGTGTCGGCTGGACCAAACACATGGCAGTGGGCATCAACGGCACCAGCAGGGACCTTGAATGTTGGCTTGGCAGGGTTGGGATGGAAAGGCAGGTAGTCTGGGTCCATGGAACTTACTCCGAAGCGAATAGGGTGCCGTCAAACAATTTGCGGGCAGTACGAAGGATGGCGGCAGAAGCAACAGAACCTTCCTCATCTGTCTGAGCAACGATTGTCGTTTGACCAATTGGGTGTTCGATAGCCAAGTCTTTTTGGCGGCCCTCGGGGATGTTGGCAATGGTTGCGGCTGGACTACCCTCAAGCAAACAAGCAGTCGCAACAGACACGGCACCAAGAACCCCGATAGAAGCATGACAACGATGTGGGATAAAAGTTCGCGTCGAAATTGCACCGCCATTTTTTGCTGGAGAAACCATGGTCATCTTGGGCACCGTTTTGTCGGTAGCATCACCAAGGTTCATGAGAGGTCCGCAGGCTAGTCTTAACGCCTCAAGCTTGACTCTGAGATGGGTGTTGGCTTCAAGTTCTTCGCGGTTTTCATCGCCTGTGATATCCATGTCGGATGCCAACATCACGACACAGGGCATGCCATTGTCGATCATTGTTAGAGAGACGCCGTGAACAACATCGCAAGCTTTGCCGGTCGGAAGCAAGGCGCCACAAGTGGAGCCAGCGGTATCTTTGAATTCGATTGCGATTGGGCTCGATGTACCAGGGACGCCGTCAATCGCTGCGCTTCCCCTGTATGTCAGCTTACCCCTTGGTGTAAGAACGGTGGCTACCGCTATTTGGCTAGTGTTCTCCATGAAGATCGAGATGCAGGTCTTGCCTTGTTCAGCCTGTACTAGGCCGCGCTCAATAGCGAAAGGTCCAATGCCAGCAAGGAGATTACCGCAGTTTTGTGCGTCGGAAACGATGGCTTTATCAACCGCGACTTGCAGGAAAAGATAGTCAACATCGACGCCATCTTTGCTCGATTGTGAAACTATGGCCACTTTGGATGTGAGAGGATCGGCTCCGCCCATGCCATCAATCTGGCGATTGTCTGGCGATCCCATAGCCGACAGCAAAAATCGGTCTCTTTCTCGAGGATCAGAAGGAAGATCAGTCGCCAGAAAATAGCCGCCTTTTGATGTGCCACCACGCATCCACATGCAGGGAGCCGACACGACATCTTGGCTAGACATATTTCAGGCCTTTTTCGGCCAAGCGTTCGCGCATTTTGTACATATCCAGGCCTAAGACGCCAGAAGCCAATTGCTGTCGTTTGGCTTCTTCGTTGGCAATACGGTCCTGGGCTTTTTTCAAAACCATCTCCGCATCGGCTCGTTTGACAACGCACACACCGTCATCGTCGGCGACGATAACGTCACCAGGATCGACGGCAGCACCCGCACAGATAACTGGCACATTCACTGAGCCCAGCGTTTCTTTGACAGTCCCTTGCGCACAAATAGCTTTGGACCAGACCGGAAATTTCATTTCAGTCAGGTCACACACGTCGCGCACGCCAGCGTCTATTATCAATCCCACACCGCCACGGGCTTGCATGGACGTTGCCAACAGGTCTCCGAAATACCCAGCATCTGATGGTGAGGTGACGGCCAGGACCAAAATGTCACCAGCTTGCACTTGTTCAATAGCAACGTGCACCATCCAATTATCGCAAGGAGGGGCCAGAATCGTCACAGCTGAGGCAGCCAGTGAAGCCCCACGATAAATCGGGCTCATATAGGATGCCATAAGGCCGGTACGGTCCTGAGATTCATGGACTGTGGCGACCCCACATTCGCCGAGTGTTTTGATGACTTCAGGATCAGCGCGCTCAATGTTTTGAACAACAACAGCCATCAAAGCTCATCCATACAAGTTGGATACATAGCCTGAAAACCTTCTGCGTATTTGGCTGGAAGCCCACCGGATTGGCCGCCTGAGTTACGGCGGAAGTGGTTGCCACGATTTTCTGCGACATTGGTGTAATAGTTCCAGAGGTGCTCTTGACCTTGCATGCATTCAATGGCCGCACGTTTCTTGTCCCAAACATCCGTGATGTCGAGAAAGACGTTTGGTTTCCAACCCATCTGTTCTGTCTGATGAGGTTCAAAGAGATAGAGTTGTGGAGCACCGAGTACTTTTTCACCTGGGTTATGACCCCAGGCCTGAGCGATCATCCGGCACTCCATAGCAACTTCCGTCGCGTACATATGGTCTGTGTTGTAAGGATCATATTGAGAGTGAGACATCATGAACCTGGGCTGGACCGTTCGAATGATGTCCACCAGTTTGAACTTGGCTTCTTTATCAAGATTGAGAGGATAATCACCTAAATCCATAAAGAGGATATCATGGACGTCCAGCGCTTTGGCTGCTGCTTCAGCCTCTTTGCGGCGCTCCGTTTTCACCTTCTCGAGAGTGCAACCTTCTTGTTTCCAAAGCTTGGCTGACTCGCCGCGCTCGCCATAGGAGAGGCAGGCCACCGTCACGTCATAGCCTTTGGACTGGTGGAGCGCGATAGCGCCACCTGCGCGCCAGACGAAGTCAGCGGCATGGGCAGAGATCACTAAAGCTGTTTTCTTTTCACTCATTCGAGGCTCCAATTCATCTTGATTGATGCCACTATGGCCGAGGCTTGAAGAAAATTCTAATTCAAAGTCGCTGTTGATTATAAGTTTTGGCTATATCCTTATGCGAAGAGTGGATATCATTGCGCCTGTATGGATCATCTGAAACTCAACATTCGCCACCTGAGAGCCTTTTGTGAGGTTGCACGCTGCCAGTCTATAAGTCTGGCGTCACAGCGCGTTCACATTTCACAGCCAGCAATTTCTCAGGCCTTGAGTAAGTTGGAGCGGCAGTTAGAGGCCGAGCTGTTTAAGCGCCGAAACACTGGCATGCATTTGACAGTCGCAGGCGAAAGTTTTTTCCAACGATCAGCCGCCGCTCTTAACTTTCTGAGTGAAGGCTCTTTGCTAGCGTTGAAACAAGCAAGAGGAACAAGGACAAAAGAGACCGCAGATTTTGTCAGGCTTATTACAACCGCGCAATTGCGATCTCTGCTGGCGCTGTCAGCAACTTCGAACTTTTCTTTAGCGGCTCGCGCTATTTCGATTTCTCAACCGGCTTTGCATCGAACGGCGAGAGATCTCGAGAAAGTAACAGGGTTGGTACTTTATGAAACTGCCACTCAAGGTGTCGAGCTAACGCCTGCTGCTCATGTTTTGGCGCGCTATGCCAATCTCGCTTTCGCCGAACTTAGTCAGGCCTTGAGTGAAATAGCGGAGCTTCTTGGCAGAGATCGCGGAACATTAGTGATCGGTGCACTGCCTTTGGCCAGATCCTTCCTTTTGCCGAACACTATTAATGATTTGTTGGAACAAATCCCTGATGTAAACGTTTCAGTAGTCGATGGCCGTTATGATGACCTACTTCACGGTCTGCGTTACGGTGAGTTGGACATGATGATCGGCGCGCTTAGAAACCCGTTGCCAGTTGACGACATCAGACAAGAAGCTTTGTTTAGTGATCCCTTGGTTGTTGTTGCTGACGTTAACCACCCTTTGGCCAAAAGGAAGGCGGAGTTGTCTCTAGCAGAGTTGAACGCTTACCCTTGGATCGTTCCGAGAACGGACACGCCGACCCGCAGTTTTTTTCAGAAGCTCTTCGAAGAAGAAGGCGTTGAAGAGCCCAAACGTTTGATCGAAACTTCTTCAATGGCTTTAGCGAGAGGTTTGATCATAGGCAGTGAACGGTTAGCGATCATGTCCGCACAACAAGTTCATTTCGAAATCAACCAAGGCCTCTTTGCAAAACTAAATGTCAACACAGCGTCGACGTTCCGCGAAATCGGCTTAACACTCAGAGAAAACTGGCGGCCGACAAAAGCTCAAGCCTTGCTGATCCAGCTGCTCAAAAAATCAGTTGTTCGGGAGTTTAGCCAGTATCTTTAGTCGGCTCTTTGCTATTCAATTTTTGAATAGCCATGACAGCAATCGAACTTTACGATCTGGGTTCGGCGGTGGTAGATTCTTGATAGATCTTAGGTGAGATAGCTTTGAGCAATAGAAAACAAATAGCGTTGATCGGTTTTGGGGAAGCGGCAACGGCTTTCGTCGAAGGATGGGCGGGTCGGCCAGAGGCTGATTTCGCGACTTTTGATATCAAAGTTAAATCAAAGAAAACGAAATCTGCTTTACTGAATAGATGCCAAGCCCTGACGGTTGTTTGCGAAGCTTCAAACGCTGAGGCGGTTGTCGGTAAGGACGCTATTTTCTCATTTGTCACAGCAGACCAGTCTTTAGCAGCAGCAAAAGAGACAGCTAATTCTATCGAGAGAGGCGTTTTTTTCTTTGATTGCAACTCTTGCTCTCCTGGCACTAAAAGCAAAGCCGCAGAATTGATAACAAAAGCGGGCGGTCGCTATGTCGACGTCGCTGTGATGGCTCCAGTCTATCCCGCAATGCACAAAACCTCTGCCTCGATCTGTGGCCCACATGCGCAAGCAGCCTTTGACTACATGACCAGGCTCGATATGGACCCGACAGTGATTGAAGGCGACGTTGGTGTGGCCTCTTCGACAAAGATGGTTCGCTCAATCATGATGAAAGGTCTTGAGGCCTTGATGATGGAGTGTGTCTTGGCGGGTAGACAAGCTGGTGTCGATGGAGCTGTGTTGAACTCACTTGAAAAAACCTATCCTGGTTTTGGATGGAAAGACAAGGCTGCCTATATGGCTGAACGCGTAATGGTTCATGGAAAACGGCGGGCTGCAGAAATGCGCGAAGTGGCTATAACAGTTGAGGAGCTGGGTCTTCAGGGCCGCATGGCCTCAGCAACTGTTGACTGGCATCAAGAGATCGGCGACCTTGAACTTGATCCCGGCGAAGATGAATACGAAAGCCGTATTGATTCCCTGTTGGCGGCTCTAAACGGTCCAAAGAAAGGCTAAAGAAGAATGGCAAAAGAATACGACGATATTCCCGGAACTTTCGTCTTTGACGCTGATAGATCGCGAGAAGGCTACCATCTAAATATGTTTTGCATATCACTGCGGTTGGCAGAAAACCGAGCAGCCTTTGCAGCAGATGCCGAGGGATACATGGGCAAATACCCTATGACAGATGAGCAACGTCAGGCAGTGAGGGATCGTGCCTGGAATGGAATGTTGGAGCTAGGCGGCAACATCTATTACACGGCCAAACTTGCGGCCAATGATGGCATTACTTTCCAGGAGTTGGCAGCAACAATGTCTGGTATGGAAAGTGAAGAATATCGTGAGATGATGGTCAATGGTGGACGTTCAATTGAGGGCAATCGTTACAAAAATGAATGGGAGAATAAATAGTGGCTTACGTTAAAGCAGGTGTCGGCGTTTCCCATGTTCCAGCAATTGGGGTTGCCATGGACACTGGCATCACTGAACAGCCCTATTGGCAACCTGTTTTTGCCGGTTTTGAGAAGTCGCGTCAATGGATGAAAGACAACAAGCCGGATGTAATCTTCCTTGTTTACAATGATCATTGCACAGCCTTTTCGGCTGAAGTCATCCCAACGTTCGCCCTCGGCTGTGCTGCAGAATTTCAGCCAGCGGATGAGGGCTGGGGCCCTCGCACGGTGCCGATTGTGAAAGGCCACCAAAAGCTTGCCTCTCATATCGCTCAGTCTGTCATTCTCGATGAGTTCGATCTGACAATTATGAACAAGATGGACGTGGACCACGGTTTGACAGTGCCTCTGTCCGTCATGTTTGGTGAGGTCGAGGATGAATGGCCCTGTCCCGTCGTGCCGCTAGCCGTTAACGTTGTTCAGTACCCACCACCCACTGGTAATCGTTGTTACAATCTTGGCAAAGCAATCCGCCGTGCGATTGATTCTTATGACGAAGACATCAATGTTATGATCTTCGGTACAGGCGGCATGTCACATCAGCTACAGGCGCAACGCGCTGGTTTGATTAATCCAGAATTTGATAAGCGCTTCTTAGATCTGCTTACTGAGGACCCGGTGGCAGGTTCTCAAATTTCCCATCTTGAATACATGAGGGATGCGGGATCGGAAGGTATAGAATTGGTTATGTGGCACGTCATGCGCGGCGCTTTGAATGAGAAGGTCGAAGAAGTTCATCGTCACTATCATGTCCCAGCATCAAACACTGCTGTCGGCCATGTCATATTAGAAAACAGGTAAGACTTTTATGCGTATTTGTGTTGCAGGTGCTGCTGGTGCCTTTGGAAAAAAACATCTTGATGCTTTAGCTGCTATCGATGGTGTTGAAGTGACTTCGATTGTCGGACGGACAGAGGAAACAATTGTACCCTTTGCGAAAGAACGGTGCATTGGACACGCCACAACGGATCTCAATGAAAGCTTGGCGCGGGATGATGTTGATGCAGTAATCCTTTCGACACCAACGCAAGTACACGCCGCACAATCCATTGCCTGCATGAAAGCTGGCAAGCATGTTCTTTGTGAAATTCCTATGTCGGACAGTCTGGCCGACGCTGAAGAAGTCGTGAAAGTGCAGGCTGAAACTGGCGTTGTCGGTATGGCTGGTCAAGTTCGTCGTTTTAACCCTTCTCACCAGTGGGTGCACAACAAGATTAATGCAGGCGAGCTTAATATCCAGCAGATGGATGTTCAGACCTATTTCTTCCGGAGAACAAACACGAACGCAGCTGGTGGTCCCCGCAGCTGGACCGATCATTTGCTTTGGCACCACGCTTGCCACACGGTTGATCTGTTTATGTATCAAACCGGTGAGGTGCCGACAGAGATCTTTGGTTTGCAAGGGCCAAAGCACCCAGAACTCAATATCGCCATGGACATGACCATTGGTCTGAAAAATCCGTCGGGTGCTTTGTGCACTTTGTCTCTGTCGTTTAACAACGATGGTCCCTTTGGTACTTTCTTCCGCTACATCTGTGATAAGGGAACCTACGTTGCTAGCTACGATGATCTGTTTGATGGGCGCAACAATCCGATTGATCTGTCGGGTGTCGCTGTATCCAATAACGGCATAGAGCTGATTGACCGTGAATTTGTCTCGGCTATCAAAGAAGGTAGAGAACCGAATGCTTCCTTCCGCCAAACATTACCAGCCATGGCTGTTCTCCACAAAATTGAAGAAACTATGGGAGCCTAGGTTTGAAGTTTTTCTCTAGCAAAAATCGCCCAGTTCACATGGGCAGCTTGCCGCTTGAGAAACTTGCGCGAACCGATGGACGGGTGGATATGAATGAGGTGCCTGCGATGGTGCCTCTTTCCTTTTCTAGACAGCAAAATCGCAGATCGATTGTCAACGCAATGGGCGAATATCAGGCCATGCTTGATGCCATTCGCATTGGTGTTGTGAACCCAAAACAAGCAGAATGCCCGGACGATCTGCAGGAGCGCGCTAATCATCTGAAGGCCTTTGGTTATTTTAGCGACGCAACAATGGTGGGTATCTGTGAGCTGCCAGCAGAATCGCTGTTGAATGAACCAGTTAGAAACCCAGGTATCGATCGTCTTGCCGAAGACTTAAGAACCAAACAAACGACAACGCTGTCATCAGGCATCGATGTCATTATGGCTGATCTCAAAGAGTCCATGGCCGTGGCACCGAGTTCAATTGAGGGACACAGCCATGCGATCGTGTTTCTTTACGAGTCACCACGTGATCCGGAAGTGGGCGAAGTTGGCAGCGATTGGATACAAGACGCCTTGATGGAACGGTCAGCATTGCGAGCTAATGAGACAGCTTCTGTGCTGGCTAATTATTTGCGCGTGTTAGGCTTTCAGGCCAGAGCACACAGCTTCTCAACCAGTGATGTTGATCTTAACAAGCTGGCAGTAGCGGCGGGTCTTACAGGGGTCGAAGATGGCCAACTGGTAGCGCCCTTTGTTGGGACGAGATTTGGTCTTGCTGCTCTAACAACAAATTTAGCGATGGCGACAGACGAACCGTTGGCTGACCAAGTCCTGGCTAAAACTCACCGCAAGTCTCTCTATACTGGTCGACGGTTTATCGACGGTCTCTATCCATTCGAGAAGCTAAAGCGGGTTGAAAAGCCAACGACCTTTATTGATGAAGAGCGTGTGCCACGCGTGCCGAAACGCGCCGATATGTTCGCCCGCTCGCTCTTCGGGGATCTCGGCAAAGGGCCGCAGGAAAATGACAGAAACGGCAAGTATGTACTGAAGGCACCAACGTCTGCGTCTCAGCGTCGGGCTTTGGGGGCTTTTATCCTGTTGCAAGATGGCGAACAGGCCACAAACATTGCTGACTTTGCCACCGACCCTGAAACCAATGCAGCCAATGTCAAAGCCGCCGCATACTTTCTTGGATGTGATGCAGTCGGTATTTCGCGTTGCCCGGACTGGACTTGGTATTCTCACAATGCCATTGGTGAGGAAGTCACGCCGCCCCATGATCAAGCGATCTCGATCATCATCGATCAAGGTTACGAGACAATGGAAGGGGCGTCGGGAGATGACTGGATCTCTTGTGCCCAGTCCATGCGGGCTTATTTGCGGTTCTCTTTGTTGGGCGGTGTAATCGCCAAACATATTCGCAATCTTGGTTACTCGGCAAAGGCCCATACTGTTGTGGACGGCGACGTTCTACAGCCACCTCTTTTGCTGTTATCTGGACTGGGTGAAGTCAGCCGGATTGGAGAGGTCATTCTTAATCCCTATATGGGACCGCGATTGAAGTCAGGTATTGTTACCACAACCATGCCTCTGGCTCACGACAAGCCGATAGATTTTGGAATGCAGACCTTCTGCGAGAGTTGCAATAAGTGTGCACGTGAATGTCCGTCTGGTGCGATTACGGCTGGGCCTAAGCTCATGTTTAACGGCTACGAGATTTGGAAGTCAGATAGTCAACGTTGCACCACATACCGCATCGGCACAGAGGGTGGTGCTATGTGCGGGCGGTGCATGAAGACCTGTCCTTGGAACCTGGAGGGATTGTTTGCAGAAGCACCGTTCCGCTGGGCCGCGATGAACGTGCCGAAGGCCGCCCCCTTCCTTGCCAAGCTTGATGACATGGTGGGCCATGGCAGCCTGAACCCTGTCAAAAAGTGGTGGTGGGATCTGGAGATGCAAAGCGATGGCCGCTTCCGACCCACTGAAAAGGAGGTCAACGCCCGCGATCTCCAAAAGGACCTGGATCTCAGATACGAAGATCAGACCTTGGCTGTATACCCAGCTCATTTAGCGCCCCATCCTTGGCCCTTCCCATTCTTGATGGACCGGGAGAAGGGCATCGAAGCTTATCAGGCGATGATTACCGCAGAGGAATACAAACTCCGTTTGGCCCGAGGCGAAACTGAAGATCTAGCTCACGAATACAACATCCCCGGCGATGATTCACCGGTCGTGCGGGTTGGCATTTCCAAAGTCGAGCTCATGACGGACGACGTCATCAAGTACGAGTTCAGTGCGGTCGATGGTGGTGACTTACCTGAATGGACCGCGGGTGCTCACATCGACATTGTGGTCGCGCCTGAGTTCTTGCGTCAATATTCTATGTCTGGCGATCCTGCCGACCGCAGCTGCTATCAAATCGCGGTGCTGCGCGAGGACGAGGGCAAAGGCGGATCTAAATTGATGCACCGGATTTTCAGTGAGGGTCGCAAGATCTTCATATCCAAACCGATCAATCACTTTCCACTTTACGAGACCGCAAGCAAATCATTTCTCATGGGCGGCGGCATAGGCATCACACACATGATTGCTATGGCTCATCGGCTTAATGCATTGGGGGAAGATTTTGAACTACACTACTCGGCTAAGTCCAGAAAGACTGCGGGTTTCGTAACTGACCTTGAGAACGTCCCTTGGAAAGATAAGGTTAATTTCCATTTCACCGACGAGGGTACAAGGGCAGATCTGTCGACGGTTATAGGAGCCTTTGAAAAAGACCGGCACGTCTACACTTGTGGTCCAGACGCATACATGAACGCCGTCATCGAAGCGGCGACGGGACAAGGCTACCCAGAAGAAAACAAACACCTCGAGTACTTTTCAGTCCCGGAACTCCCAGACTATGAAAATCACGCTTTCAGCCTGAAACTAGCTAAATCGGGCAAAGAATTCGTCGTTCCAGCGGACCAAGCTATCACCGATGTACTCAATGAGAACGGTTATGCCATCGACGTTAAGTGTTCTGATGGTATTTGCGGCGTCTGCCAATGCGGACTGATTTCGGGCGATGTGGAACACAGAGACTTTGTGCTTTCCAATAAGCAAAGGGAAAAGACGATTATCCTTTGTCAATCGCGCGCCAAAGATGCAAAGGGTGAAATAGAAATTGATTTGTAAGCTCTTCCGATCACAGTAAAACTCACAGCAATCTAATCCTCAATTTGAAGAGCGAAGTGATGACTGAAAAGCTATTGGTTGAACAGAGCGGTCACATTGTGACGCTCACTCTCAACATGCCGGATCTCAGAAACCCAATAACCGACAGCGATATGGTTGATGCTTTGGTTTCTGTTTGTGATAAAATTTCTCAGGACATGTCTGTGCGTTGCGTGATCCTAACAGGCGCGGGCAAGGGTTTTTCGTCGGGCGGTAATCTCAAACATATGCAAGAGAAGTCCGGCATCTTTGGTGGTGATGCGCTGACAGTCAAAGATGGCTATCGCAATGGTATTCAGCGGGTTCCCAAAGCGCTCTGGAATTTAGAAGTGCCGCTGATTGCTGCTGTCAACGGGCCAGCTTACGGAGCGGGTTGTGATTTGGCGATGATGGCGGACATCAGGATTGCTTCAACCAGGGCAACATTTGCTGAAAATTTCGTACGGGTAGGGATCATTCCTGGTGATGGTGGGTCTTGGCTTTTGCCTCGACAAATTGGACTAAGCAAGGCCGCTGAAATGACGTTTACAGCAGAGCCAGTAAATGCTGATAAGGCCTTGGAATGGGGTCTCGTTTCTTCAGTCGTTCAACCTGAAAATCTATTGAGTGCGGCCCAGGATCTGGCAGAACGGATTGCAAAGAACCCGCCAAAACAGCTTCGCTTGTCGAAGCGTTTGATGCGTGAAGCTTTGCATATGAAGCTGGAGCCGTTACTCGAGCTAGCTGCAGGCTATCAAGGTGCCTGTCATCAAACCAAAGACCACGAAGAGGCCGTTAATTCGCTGATCGAGAAGCGAGATGCCGTCTTTACGGGCAACTAAAATTGAAGACTAAGGAACAACCAAATGACTTTTGATGCCAAAATTGCTCTGTTGTTGATAGATATACAAAACGATTTTTGCCCAGGTGGTGCATTAGCGGTTGAAGGCGGCCAAGAGGTCGTTTCGGTGGCTAACCGGCTACAGAGCCGATTTGAGACAACCATTCTCACTCAGGATTGGCATCCAGCTGACCACCTGTCGTTCGCCTCCAATCAAGATGGCGATGCCTTTTCTTTGGTTGATATGCCTTATGGCCCGCAAGTGCTCTGGCCAGATCACTGCATTCAGGGTTCTGACGGTGCTGCCTTTCACGTTGATCTTGAAACAGATGCTGCTGACCTAATCATTCGGAAGGGTTTCCGGGCCGCAATTGATTCCTATTCCGCTTTCTTTGAAAATGATCACAGTACATCAACGGGTCTCGTCGGTTACTTGCGAGAAAGGTCAATCGACAAACTGGTCCTGGCCGGTTTAGCGACCGACTTCTGTGTACGATTCTCTGCCGTAGATGCGGCTAAACTCGGTTTTGAAGTCACAGTGATCGAGGACGGATGCAGAGCCATCGATCTTGATGGGTCTTTAGCGGCAGCTTGGGAAGAAATGGCCGCCCAAGGTGTTAAGCGTCTGACATCAACGCAGATCTGAATTTTCTAACTAGCAGAATTGGGTTCTCTCTGGCAGACTGTTAGCTGTTATGTTCGCAGTTCTGAAAAATCGCCATTACCGCCAGCTTTTCATGGCTCAAGTCGTAGCCTTGTTGGGAACAGGTTTGCTGACGGTCGCCCTTGGATTGTTGGCTTTTGATCTGGCAGGTGATTCCGCCGGGGTGGTTCTTGGCACGGCCTTGACCATCAAAATGGTTGCTTACGTTGGACTGGCACCCTTAGCCTCGGCATTAACGGCGCGCATGGATCGCAGAACAGTGCTGATCTGCGCTGATCTGGTCAGAGGTGCGGTCGCGCTTTGTTTGCCCTTCATTGATGCTGTTTGGCAGATCTACATCCTCATATTTGTTTTGCAGACAGCCTCAGCAACATTCACGCCGACATTCCAGGCGATTATTCCTGATCTCCTGCCAAAAGAGAAAGACTATACCAATGCGCTTTCCCTGTCTCGGTTGGCCTATGACATTGAAAACTTGGTATCGCCTGCACTTGCTGGTCTGCTGTTAACACTGATAAGCTTCCATTGGCTTTTTGTTGGGACAGTGGTTGGTTTCGTAGCGTCTGCGCTTTTAGTAATGATCACCGCAATTCCAGCTTTGGTCGCAAAAAAAGACGAAGGATCATTTTGGCAACGCGTTACCAGAGGCAGCCGTATCTATTTGGCGACGCCGCGGCTTCGCGGTTTGTTGTCTTTGAATCTAGCGGTAGCCGCAACTGGATCCATGATCTTGGTCAATACCGTAGTGC
>CAJQQJ010000057.1 GCA_905480445.1 uncultured Alphaproteobacteria bacterium
AAAACTAACTCATTATCCGCGCCCAGCTCCGCACCCTACGGCTGCTCCACTGAACGCGGATAATGACGACTGTCCAACACCATCAAACTGGTACATTTTTACTCCGGCCAATGGTGGGTTTTTACTCCGGCGTTGACAATCAAGGTGAGTTGTCTAAAAACGGCCTTTATTTTTCTATTTGACCGGTCTATCAAACCCTTAAGCGGGGACGTTGTTTCACAGTTGTGAAGTTATCATTCTCCGTAAACTGATTATCAACCAAGAGGCTTCGTCAAAATGGCACCCTTTGACGTGAGTAGCGCCGATATGGCCGATCTACTCTCTGGTAGCAATGCCACCTTCATTGCTGAGCTCTATGAGCGTTACTCTGAAAATCCTTCATCTGTTGATACAAGCTGGGCGGAGTTTTTTGCCTCGCTTGGCAACGAGGGTCAATCCATTCTTCAAGAATTGCACGGGCCAAGTTGGGCGCGGACAAGAAGTCAAGTTATTGGTGTTGAGTCAGAAGATGAGCCAGCAAAAAAGACAAGTAAACCTGCTGCTGGCGTAAGTGAAGAACAATTGCGCGCTGCTGCTCGTGATTCGATCCTCGCTTTGAACATCATTCGTGCTTATCGAATTCGTGGTCATTTGCAGGCTGATCTCGATCCGTTGAAGTTAGTTCATCATAAGGCAGACCCAGAGCTGGATTACAAAGCTCAAGGGTTTACGGAAGCTGACCTTGATCGAGAGATCTTTATCAACGGCGTTATGGGCTTCCAGACAGCAACTCTACGTCAAATCATTCGCAGAGCCAAAGAGACCTATTCGGGTAAGATCGGTATTGAATACCAACATATTCAGGATCACGAACATAGGAATTGGTTACAGGAAAGAATGGAGCGGGCTAGGAATACGCAAGAATTCTCTGACCGTGGACGGCTCGGTATCCTACAAAGTCTGACTAAGTCTGAGTATTACGAACGCTACCTTGACAAAAAGTACAAAGGCACAAAACGCTTTGGCCTTGACGGCGGAGAAGCAGCTTTACCAGCTCTTGAACAAATTCTGAAACGCGGTGGCCAACTCGGCCTCGAAGAAGTAGTGATTGGGATGCCCCACCGAGGGCGTTTGAATGTACTTGCCAATTTCATGGACAAACCTTACCGCGCGATTTTCGCAGAGTTTGCAGGCGTGCAGAGTACGGCTGATGATGGAGCAGGAGCAGATGACGTTAAATACCATTTGGGCACGTCGTCTGATCGTGAGTTCGATGGTAAATCTATTCACCTGTCTTTGACTGCTAACCCGTCCCACTTGGAAGCTGTTAATCCAGTTGTTGTTGGCAAAGTCAGAGCCAAACAAGAACAACGTGGTGACAAAGACCGTAAAAAAGTGATGGCTTTGTTGTTGCACGGCGATGCGGCTTTTGCCGGACAGGGATTGGTCCCAGAAACTTTGGATATGTCAGAGCTTCGCGGGTATCTTATTGGTGGGACTATCCACTTCATTGTGAACAATCAAATTGGTTTCACAACGAACCCAATCAACTCACGGTCTGGGCCTTATTGTACTGAAGTCGCCAAAATGATCGAGGCACCGATTTTCCACGTGAACGGTGACGTGCCTGAAGCGGTTGTGTTGGCTTGTCGTATGGCCGTTGAGTACAGACAGAAGTTCAATAAAGACGTCGTGATCGACATGTTCTGCTATCGTCGCCACGGGCACAACGAAGGCGATGAGCCAGCATTCACACAGCCGCTCATGTACAAGAAAATTCGCCAGCATCCTCGCGTTCACGAGCTTTATTCCAAGTACTTGATAAAAGAAGGGCTGATCGACGAAGCTGGCGTAACTAAGATGATCGACGACTACAATGCCGTCCTCGACGAAGACTTTGAAGTAGCTCAATCTTTTAAGTCGAACAAAGCGGATTGGTTGGAAGGTGCTTGGTCAGGAATGGAGAAAGCCGGTGATGGCGATCGGCGAGGCAAAACTTCGCTGACAGATGAAACATTTGATCAAGTCGGCAAAGCTATTTGTGGCTTCAGAGAAGACCTGAAAGTAAATAGTAAAGTTCAACGACTGCTCGGTACCAAAGCAGAAATGTTCAAATCGGGTGAAGGGTTTGACTGGTCTACTGCTGAGGCTTTGGCTTTTGGTAGCCTCCTAACCGATGATCACCCAGTCCGTTTCAGTGGCCAGGATGTGCGGCGTGGAACTTTCTCTCAACGCCATGCGGTGCTGGTTGATCAAGAAACTGAAGAAACCTATGTTTCCGTTAACCACGTTCGCGAAGATCAAGCGAAAATGGAGATTGTCAACTCACCGCTTTCTGAAGCCGCAGTCTTAGGGTTTGAATACGGTTACTCTATGGCAGAACCGAATGCCTTGACTCTATGGGAGGCTCAATTCGGTGACTTCGTCAATGGCGCGCAAATCATCATCGATCAATTCATTGCAACTTCAGAAGCCAAATGGCTCAGAATGTCTGGCTTGGTTATGCTGTTGCCTCATGGTTATGAAGGGCAGGGACCGGAGCACTCTTCAGCAAGGATTGAACGTTTCCTACAATCAAGCGGCGAAGACAATTGGCAGATTGTTAACTGCACGACACCTGGGAACTATTTCCATGTACTTCGACGCCAGATTCATCGTGATTTCAGAAAGCCTCTGATTATCTTCACGCCGAAATCTTTGTTGCGTCATAAAAAGTGCGTTTCTTCGCGCCATCACTTCACGAACGGCTCTTCATTCCACCGCGTTCTTTACGATGACGTACTGACGGGCGAAAAGAAGGATATGAAGCGGATCGTCTTCTGTTCAGGTAAAGTTTACTATGATCTACTTGAAGAAAGAGATCGCCGTGGCTTGAAAGATATTTATTTCCTGCGCATGGAACAGCTATATCCTTTCCCGAAAAAGGCTTTGCTTGAGGAACTTAAAGAGCTCGAACATTGTGAGTTAGTCTGGTGTCAGGAAGAACCGAAGAACATGGGTGCTTGGTCCTTCATTGAGCCTCACTTCGAAGAAGTCTTGACTGAAGTTGGCATGAATCAAACCCGTCTTGCCTATGCAGGTCGCAAGGTTTCTGCCTCACCGGCCACGGGTTCAAACAAAAGGCATGTCAAAGAACAGGCCGATCTCGTTGAGGCCGCCCTGGTTGGGCCACTTTCTAAATAACTTAACTCTCCCGATCTTCTCTGATCGACAATAGGAAAATTTAATGTCCGTCAAAATCGTAGTTCCAGTACTTGGTGAATCTATAACAGAGGCAATCGTGGCGCAATGGCTGAAGCAGCCCGGTGAAGCCGTTGCCGTTGATGAACCGTTAGTCGAGTTGGAAACGGATAAGGTGACCCTTGAGGTTCCATCGCCCAGTGCTGGCGTGTTGGGAGACCTTGCAGCGCAAGAGGGTGACACGGTTGAAGTTGGTGCACTGTTGGCCATCGTTAGTGAAGGCTCGGCAGCACAAGCGGCCCCAGCGAAGACTGAGGCTACAAAGGTTGTAAGTGGTGACGATGCGGAAAACGGTGCCGATCATCTGTCACCAGCAGTTGCTAAACTGATTGCCGAAAATGACCTTGATCCTTCAGGGATCACTGGAACAGGAAAAGACGGTAGGATCTTGAAGGGCGATGTGCTTGCAGCCATCGAAGCGGGCTCTAAAGCAACAGTTAAACCTGCGCCTGTGCTAACTGCGACAGCTCCAAAGCCAACGCCCAGAGCACAGCCTAGTGTTGATCAAGCTAGTCGCGAAGAACGAGTTCGCATGTCTCGCCTTCGCCAACGCATTGCCGAGCGTTTGAAGGAAGCACAAAACACAGCAGCTATGCTGACGACTTATAATGAAGTCGATATGTCGGCAGTAATGTCACTGAGGAAGGATTACCGCGACGCTTTTGAAAAGCGCCATGGCGTACGTTTGGGCTTTATGTCGTTTTTTGTTAAGGCTGCTATCGCCGCCCTCAAAGAAATCCCGCAAGTAAATGCTGAGATTGAAGGCACAGATATTGTTTTCAAAAACTACTACAATATTGGCGTCGCCGTTGGCACAGAGAATGGGCTGGTCGTTCCTGTGTTAAAGGACGCCGACTTGATGGGCTTTTCTGACGTTGAGAAGACCATCAATGACTTCGGCCGACGTGCTCGCGACGGAAAATTAGGCCTCGATGATATGACCGGTGGCACGTTTACGATTTCGAACGGCGGCGTTTACGGCAGCCTAATGTCTTCCCCCATTTTGAATCCTCCACAATCGGGTATTTTGGGGATGCACAAAATCCAAGACCGCCCAGTTGTGGTGAATGGTGAAGTTGTTATACGCCCCATGATGTACTTGGCTTTGTCCTACGATCATCGCATCGTTGATGGGCGGGAAGCCGTTACTTTCTTGGTCAAAATAAAGGAAGCAATCGAAGATCCAACGCGGCTTGTTTTGGGAGTTTGATTCTCAGAGCAAATTTCAAATTTTGGGATTTGGCGCTGATTGGCTTTGCTTGTGAGAGGACGCTAGGCATATTGGTGCCAAAAACACTTTGGTTTTTCACTCCAGATTAGAGAAAAGTGTAATTTTGTTGATATTTAGGGGTGAATACCGAATTTATTTTCAACGTTAAGGGTCCAATTCTGTGTTTTAGCCCACAATTAGCGTGCTGATTTCAAATTGAAGTCAAAAATCAACAAAAAAACAAAAAAACAGTTCAAATTTCGATTCGATGATCTATTGTACTCGAATTGGAGGGTCTGAAATAGGGCGAATTTTTGATCTTTACTGGAACAATGAAGTAATCGAGTTGAAAACTCTCTAAGAAAATACGTTCTAACTTAATGCGCCCTGTGATGATTTAACGCTAAACGATTCTCTGTCTTCATTGCGGGAGAAGATAATCTGTTTTTTTGTGGGAAGAACAAAGAGGGTTTGTGTTTCCATGAACAAGATGCGGGAACGCAGGTTTTTCTTGCGTTCAGTATATTGTTTAGAAGCGCGTTCTGGAAGGACGAAGCAATTAGCTTCATCTGTGAAATTGGAATGGTAAAAGCAAATGAACTGGAGTCAAGTTTTTGACCAGGAAAACAGGATAGACGTCATTCTTTCAGACGTTGCTGATAGAATGGGGTTTCGTCATTATTTCTTACTTTCAGCGAAGGCTGATAGAAAGATTATGAGTGACCAAGCGCTTGCAAGTTTTGGCAGAGATTGTTTCTCCAAGCTGAGGCAAGAATCGGTTGAGATTGAAGACTTTGTTTTCGATCAATATGATTTTGACCAACCTCATGTTTTGCGTCACGGAGCAAATTAACATGTTCAGGATGGAAAGGCTATCAGAACAATTGTTGACGAGCTTGCGCAACAAGGAAGCGAGAGCTCAATTTTGGTTTCAGCCTATGGGCCTTACACTGAAACTTCGATTTTAGGGTTTTCAAGCCAAGAATTTGGTGATGATTTCGAGCAACTCTGTGATGCGTACCGCGATGACTTAAGACTGATTTGTCTTCTTTGTCATCAAAAGGTTTTGAAAGGGCGTTCTCAAGATCAAAATTCTCCCCTCACGACCCGAGAGCGTGAATGCTTGCTGTGGGTTGCAAGGGGTAAGTCCTCATGGGAAGTGTCCCAAATACTAGAAATCTCAGAGCAAACCGTTGTCTTTCACCTGAAAAATTCGATGAAGAAACTAGAAGTCTTCAACCGAACCCATGCGGTGGTTAGATCAATACAACTCGGACTGATAGTTCCCTGACTGAATTAGATCAGACTGCTTAGCTTTCTTTAGCTGCCTTTGCATGATGGGCTATGTGGTCATCCATGAAGCTAGCAATGAAGAAGTACGAGTGGTCGTACCCTTCTTGCATTCTGAGTTCCAGCGGTTGGCCAGCTGTGCGACAAGCATTGGCGAAGAGCTCAGGCTTTAGTTGGTTTTGCAGAAAACTGTCGTCCCCGCCTTGGTCAATCAAGATGGTATTGGCTGATCTTGCACCGCTTTCTATAAGATTAGTTGCGTCGTGCACTTGCCATTTGGACTTATCTTCACCGAGATAGCTGGTTAAGGCTTTCTCCCCCCATGGAACCTGTACAGGTGCAACGATTGGCGCAAATGCTGAGATTGAACAGAACTTATCGGGATTTCTGAG
>CAJQQJ010000058.1 GCA_905480445.1 uncultured Alphaproteobacteria bacterium
GAGTACAAAAACGCATAAGTCCACGCGTTTATTAGGTTTGGGGGTTTCGACGGCTATCGTCGGAGCCCCTACTTATTCTACTGAGAAACATGTCCGATATTAATACACCAAAAAAGCGCAAGCGCATTAATCTCTACGCTCATAGAGAAAGTAAAGCGTCGATGAGTCAGAACCAACCCATCTCATCTGTCTTGGTCATCAACAACAGTCGAGAGGAAATCGAACCAGCCTTGGCATCAATCAAAGACAACTTTCAGATTTCTTATGCCGTTCGCGAAGAAGAAATCGCACCTGCTCTAGAAAAGGCTCAGCCCCAAGCCATCTTCTCTATGTCGCAATCAACCTTCCCTGGATCAGCTCAACGAATAGCCATCGACTTCCCAACCGTTAGATGGTTTCACGTCTCTGGCTCTGGCTACGAATACATCCTACCTTGGGATCAGAAACGCGTAACCGTCACAAATGGACATGGCGTATTGGCACCCTTTCTGGCTGAAATGGCACTAGGTGCCATCTTGATGCTCAATTGCAATTTCTTGAGCTATGGTAAACAGCAAAGGCGCAAACATTGGGAGCGGTTGTTCTTTAAGCCACTTGCAGGCCAGACACTGTTGATTGTTGGGCTTGGTGCCATCGGGGCCTTGGTTGCGGAAAAGGCGAAGAGCCAAGGCATGAGGGTCATTGCGACCCGACGAACACCCCAACTCCATCCTCAGGTTGATAAAGTTTACGGTGACGACAAACTGTCGGAACTGTTAGGCGAGGCCGATTTTGTGTCGCTGCACGTGCGGCTGTCGGAGGCAACAAAGCATCTGTTCAACGCTGATATGTTGGCAAGAATGAAATCTGGTTCCTTCCTGATTAACACCTCCAGAGGGCCTGTTGTAGACGAGGCCGCTTTGTTTGAAGCCCTGGCCAATAAACATCTGGCTGGTGCTTATCTGGACGTATTTGAGACCGAGCCCTTGCCGCAAACCAGTCCGCTTTGGGATATGCCGAACGTCATCGTCACGCCACATGCCTCAGACAATGTCAACGATTGGACTCACCGCTGCACGGCTGTTTTTGTCGAGAACCTCCTGCGTTGGAATCGAGGTGCGACGTTGAGGAACTTGGTTCATCCATGAAGAAGGTCGCGATTATAGGCGCTGGACCAGCGGGTCTTTACGCAAGCATCTTGCTGAAACGCCTGCGTCCAGATTTAGAGGTTTCCCTCTTTGAGCAAAACAAGGCAAACGCCACCTTTGGCTTTGGTGTTGTTTTTTCCGATCAAGCCTTAGCTTTCTTGCGTGAAGACGACCCCGAAACTGCAGATCTGATCGAGCCGGCAATGCTTCGTTGGTCCAACATTGAAGTGGCGCACAAGGGGCAAAGCATTGCGATTGATGGGATTGGTTTCGCAGCGATAGAGCGATTGAAGCTGCTTCAGCTCTTGCAGCAACGTGCCAGTGAATTAGGAATCAAACCGAGCTATCAAACCACAATTAGAACTTTAGAAGACCTAGGTGACGCCGACCTTATCATTGGTGCCGATGGGCTAAACTCAATGGTGCGAAAGAGTGACTCAAAGGCCTTTGGTGAAAGAGTTTCTGAACTGGATAATGTATTCATTTGGTTCGGCGCTGAGCGGGAGTTCAATGCTCTCACCCAAACCTTCGTCGAAACCCCCATCGGCAAGATGAACGCCCACCACTATCCTTACAAGTCAGGCCGCTCCACTTTTATCATTGAGATGGCGGCGCAGACCTTTGAGCGATCTGGTCTCGCTTACCGTACAGAAGACGAGAGTAAATCGGAGTGCGAGTCCTACTTCAAAGACGCCTTAAATGGCGCGCGCCTCGTTGCCAACAATTCCACTTGGCGGCAGTTTCCGAAACTGAGTTGCGAGCACTTTTTCAACGGTAATCAAGTGTTAGTAGGCGACGCACTTCACACTGCACATTTCTCGATCGGCTCTGGAACAAGGCTGGCGCTTGAGGATGTTGTTGCTTTGATGAAAGCATTGCGCGATGCCGATTGGCAAATCGGTGAGGCGCTGCCAGCTTATCAACAAACCCGAAAACCCATTCTCGACAAAATCACTAATGCGGCTAATGCTTCGGCGGCTTGGTATGAAAGCTATGAAAGCCACATGGAATTGCAACCTTGGGAATTCGCATTAAGCTACATTCGAAGGGCAGGCCGCATCAAATCAGATCGATTAAGGACCATGGCGCCAGAGTTTACGACGGCATTAGAACAACAAGGAATTGACCTGGAATGAGCCAGAAAAAAATCGCTGCCTTGGCGGAAACGGCGGGGTTCGAACTGCCATCAGTTTACAACGCCTCTAGACTTCTTTGGGATAACCTGCCCCAACGTGGTCAAAACTTGGCAGTCCTTTCTGACTCCGGTTCCTGGACCTACCAAGATCTCGCATATGAGGCGTCACGTGTTGGCAACTGCCTGCTGGAATCTGGGTGCCTTGTCGGCGACCGAGTCCTCCTCTTTATGGATGATGAACCCGCCTACCCAGCGGCTATCATGGGTTCCATGCGAGCAGGATTAGTGCCCGTTTTGATCAACACACTTTCTCCACCAGACCTCATCCAATTCTATCTCGAAGACTCCTCAGCCACCGCAGCGGTTGTATCGAGCGACTTCGCCAATTTGTTCCAGGCATCAACGAGCAAGAACTCAAAATGCAAGACCGTCTTAGTTTCCGATCCAAGTAATCAACCTTGGTCTAAGTTTTCAACCGAACTGTTGGAACAGCTAACGCAACGTCAGGATATGGCTTTTTGGATGTATTCTTCCGGCTCAACCGGTCGGCCGAAAGGTGTCGTCCACAAGCATGAAGATGCTGCTTACACTGCGGCCACCTACGCCAAAGACATCCTCAAAATCGGAGAGGACGACATCTGTTTTTCTGTGCCGAAGATTTTCTTTGCTTATGGCTTCGGCAATTCAATCACCTTCCCTTTTTCAGTCGGGGCAGCCTCTGTTCTGCTTTCTGGTCGACCAGAACCTGTTGGCATTTTCGAGCATATTAGACGGCACAAACCCACACTCTTCTTTGGGCTGCCGACGCTCTACACCGCGCTCAGTCATCATGAAGCCGCAGACGAAGCGGACTTTTCTTCCGTTCGGCTCTGCCTTTCTGCCGCTGAAGTACTTTCAGAAGACATTGCCTCTGCTTGGCGAGGCCGTTTTGGCCATTCCATCATCGAAGGCCTAGGCTCAACCGAGATGCTACACATCTATCTTTCCAATAGGCAAGACGGTCAAAAGGTTGGCTCTGCCGGCAAGGCGGTTCCAGGTTATGCAATAAAGCTCGTAGACACAGAAGGTATAGAAGCCCCAACTGGCGAAGAAGGCGTTATGCATGTCTGTGGCTTGTCAGGCGCTGAGTATTACTGGGGTCGCCCGGACAAAACAGCCGAGACAATGTTGGACGGTTGGCTCAACACGGATGATCGTTTCACCTGCGATGAAGAAGGCTTCCATTTTTTCAAAGGGCGCGCCAATGACTTGATTAAAGTCTCGGGTCAATGGGTCTACCCTCTAGAAATAGAGCATGCGCTTAACGAGCATCCCGCCGTTCAAGAGTCCTGCGTCCTTGCGGTCGAGCTACCAGACAAGCGACTTACGCTGCAAGCCTGGATCGCGCTCACGGCTGATCAACAACCAACAGATGATCTGAAGAAAGAGCTGCAATCTTTTTGCAAAAAAGCCCTGCTGCCGCACAAGTATCCCCGCTCGATTGACTTCTTGGACAGGCTACCCAAAACAGGGACCGATAAGATTGATCGACAGGCACTAAAGAGGCGAGGCCCGTCATGAATGAGGGTCCAACTTTCGTTACCGACATAGCCTTCAGTAACTCCGTTAAGAAGGTGCAAGAAAGACTAGGCAGTAGAGCTGCTATGGCCTGGTTAGAGCAAAGCCAACGCTGGCTCACTAACATCACTCCTGAACTTGCTAAGTTCCTACAAATGCGAACCTCGATTTACTTTAGTTCTGCCAGTGCCGATGGTCAGCCCTACATGCAACATCGCGGTGGGCCTCCTGGTTTCATCCGAATCATCGATGACAAGACTCTCGAGTTAGACGACTACCCTGGCAACGGCCAGTACATCAGCAATGGAAATCTCGCAGAAAATGACCGCGCTTTTATTTTCGCTATGGATTACGAGCAAAAGCAAAGGATCAAGCTATGGGGTCGGGCGAAGTTTTTGGATTTAAATGCGCCCAAAAAGGCTTACGGCCCAATCCAAGTCATAAGGATATTACGCTTTGAGCTCGAAGCTTGGGACGTCAATTGCAAGTCTCATTTACCAGACTTCTACCGTCGTGAGACAGTAGAGCTCGCTACCAAAAAGATGGCCGGTCGGATCGCTGAACTGGAAGCAGAAGTCACAAGGCTGCGAAAAGCTCTCAACAACTAACCAAGGACCCCAACGATGTTCGCACACCTTTCTCTCGGCATAAAAGACATCAAAAAATCACTGGCCTTTTATGATCCAGTCATGAAAGCTTTGGGGTATGACCGACTATTCGGAGCAGAAGAAGAAGAGTTTATGGCCTACGGTCCAGAGGAACCTTTCTTCATTATCAACCGACCTTTGAACGAAGACGGTCCAGAGCCCACGGCCACGAATGGCACTCATATCTGTTTCAAAGCACCGTCCAAAGAGGCCGTTGATGCTTTTCAAAAAATCGCGCTGGAAAAGGGTGGCACCAGCGACGGCGAACCAGGCCTTAGACCACATTACAATGCGGCCTACTACGCAGCCTTCGTCTTTGATCCTGATAGCAATAAACTTGAGGCTGTTTGCTACGTAAAGACTTAGTCCGCCCACAAATTGCCTTAGCTCGGTCGCAATTTCGACTTGTCATTGACAGAAGAAACAGCCTTTTAGTCAGGGTTGTTACTTCCATGTTCTTACGTCGATTGCTGCCAGTTTTTTGTTTGCTTAGTTCAGTGACTTTTTCAGCGGGAGTGGCTATTGCCAACGACTTTGCAAGCAAGCTAGTAGCGGCAGCCAAATTACAAATCGGCGTGACGACTATCTACGACCCCAGCTATGTTTCTCTGACTTTTCCAATGGGCGATATTTTGAGAGAAAGAGGTGTTTGTTCTGATGTTTTGATAAGGGCGTTACGCGATAGCCACGGTGTGGATCTACAAGCCCTCGTTAACCAAGACATGAAAAGCGCTTTTTCATCCTATCCAAGGATTTGGGGTCTCAAAACAACGGATCGATCAATCGATCACCGTCGGGTCTATAACCTTCAGAGACTCTTCGAGCGTAAGGGTTATGCCGTCCCAACAAGCCTGCTTTCCGATGACTACTTACCAGGCGATATTGTCACTTGGATGTTGCCCGGTAACTTGCCTCATTTGGGCATTGTGTCTGACGAGAAGGCGCTATGGACCAGCCGACCACTGATCATCCACAACATAGGCGCAGGAACAAAGGAAGAGGATCGTTTGTTTGATTTTGAAATAGTAGGTCATTATCGCCTAAAGCCAACCCTCTGACCGTCGACATAGAGAACTTGCAATCGTGCTCATTCTTACGCCTGCCGCTGGACAAATCTCCAGGGTTTGGGGCATAGTCGAGGGAACTTGAGGAAAGTTTAAGTGTCAAACCAAGAAATTCTTACTGTCCCTGCTAGGCGCGGACGCGCTGTTCGACTGAACGCTGGGCAATCGTTGAAGATTATTAATACGCACGGCCACCAAGTTGTCGACTTCTGGGCCTTCAGCACGGAGGACATGTCAGAGTTTCTTTCAATGGAACACTTGCGGGCCACGCTGACCACGATTTTCCCACAAGCAGGACACGGTCTCATCGGCAACCGGCGGCGAGCCATTATGGATTTTGTCGAAGATACCTCACCCGGTGTCCATGACACAATCATGGCGGCTTGTGATAACTACCGTTATGGTTTGCTTGGTTGCACGGAGTATCACGATAACTGCACAGATAATTTGAAGGCTGCCATGCGCGCCATTGGGTTAGAAGCGCCAGAAGTTCCCAGCCCGCTAAACATCTGGATGAACATTCCAGTGGCACCAGACGGCGCAACAACCTGGGGTGAACCAGTTTCAAAAGCTGGAGATTACGTTGTACTAAAGGCCTTGATTGACGTGGTTGCAGTCATGTCTTGTTGTCCACAAGATATCTTGCCAGTGAACGCAGGTGCGCCAACAGAAGTACATTTTCAAGTCCTTAATTAGTTCCCAGAAAGTAAGTTTTCCAACCGCTCATAAGCAACTAGAAAGTCTTCTTTGAATTCCTGGACAATGGCCCCTGTTGATAAGCTGTGGTTCATTAGACCTACGCCTTGCCCAACCCAATAAGTTGCTAAGTCACTGGCTCCTTTGTGACCACTGGCAGAGAGTCGGTCTAGTTTGTGCAAAGCTGGTTCTGACACCAGGGTTTGCAACGGCATAGGCAAAGGAGATGGACTGTCTGGCTGTTCCCAAGCATCCGTCCAAGGCGATCTAAGTTGGCGCGAAGGTTTGCCGGTACGGCTCTTAGAGCGAACTGTAGCTCTGGATGTGGCCGCCAACATCTTCTCCTTAACGGCAGGTGACGTTTCAGCCTCAACAGAGGTCAACCAGACTGAGCCACACCAAGCGCCAGCGGCTCCCATCGCCATCGAGGCTGCCATTTGGGAGCCTGTAACGATGCCACCAGCAGCAAGGACCGGCGTGTCACTCACCTCTTCTACGGCTCTCACGATTTCTGGGACCAGCACCATCGTCGACACGTCACCACAGTGACCACCCGCCTCTGTTCCCGCTGCTATCAAAATGTCAACGCCAGCTGCCACTTGTCTGAGAGCGTGCTCCTTTGCACCTACTAAAGCCGCCACTGGAACATTGTGCTCTTTACCGAGATCAAGCATGATTTGCGGTGGAATACCGAGTGCATTTGCAATCAATTTTATAGGGTGAGAAAAGGCGACCGCAAGCGAAGCCCGCGCACCTTTTTCTGAAAGGTTTTCTCTGAAGAAGAGATGTCCCTTTCGTTGGTCTTCAAGATCGTCCGTTTCAACGCCAAAATCCGTTAGAATAGAGGCGGCATAATCTTTGTGAGTTTGAGGCACCATAGCCAGCAGCTGGTCATTGCTAACTTCTTCGCCTTTGCTTTCAAACTTATTGGGAACAATCAGATCCACGCCATATGGCTTGCCGCCAACATGATCGTCAATCCAGCTCAACTCACGATCCAACTCTTCAGGAGAGAGTGTAACCGCGCCAAGGACACCCATCCCACCAGCATTGGTGACAGCTGCCACTACGTCGCGGCAATGAGAGAAAGCAAAGAGTGGGAATTCTATACCCAGGCGCTGACAAAGTTTTGAGTTCATCCTGTTCGTCACTCCTCATTTAAAGCAATTGAGATAAGAAGATCTCCTGCTTTGACCTGGCTTCCAGCCGCCATATAAATCTCGCTCACGACACCATCATGATCAGCAATCAGCTCGTGTTGCATCTTCATGGCCTCTAGAACCGCTAAGCGTTCTCCTGCCTTGATCTTACTGCCAACTGACGCGGTGATTTCCATAATGTTGCCATGCATAGGGGCTGTAATCTGCCCACTCGAACCACCTGCCTCCAGCAAGCTCACCGCTTTCACATGGCGGAAGTGATGTGTTGTGGCGTCGAGTGCAAAGTAGAGATCATCCTCGTCATGAAGGAAACTTTTGATGACGACTTTGGTCCCATCAATCCGCAAAGCATCCTCCAGGTATTCAACATAGGAGCTCCCTTGCTCGAGCGAAATGGTGACACCGTCAGGAGCCTCCTGTCTGACTGAGACAGTATGCACGTCGCCGTTTTGCGATAGTTTCAATTGGCTAATCAGAAAACCGGGGCTGCCCCACCCAAGCAAGGTTTCACTTACACCTGCCGATTTTTCCAAACTGTTTTCTTGAAGACTGAAATAGAGGAGCGCTGCAGCGACGATCTTGGCTCGAACAGCAGTTTCCTCCTTGCCGTTTTTCCGATCACCAAATTCTTCTTGCAAGAAAGCCGTTGTTGCTTGCCCTTCAGCAAAGGTTTCATTTTCGAGAATTTCAATCAGGAAGTCACGATTGGTTTTCACGCCAAAAAGCCATGTATCTTTAAGACCTTTGATCAACGAATGACGCGCTTCTTCGCGGTCGTCCCCATAGGCGATTATCTTTGCCAACATAGGGTCATAGAAGGGCGAAAGGTTTTGGCCAGTTTGTATGCCTTCATCCGTTCGAACATCTAGGTCTTTCGATGTTTGCCAATCTTTGACATCGCCCGTTTGGGGTAGAAAGTCTTGTTCCGGATCTTCAGCATAAAGGCGAACCTCGATAGCATGGCCAGACAAAGTGACGTCAGATTGCTCAAAGCCCAGGGCTCTGCCTTCGGCCACAGCAAACTGTAGGGCCACCAAATCTCGGCCGGTAATTTCTTCTGTAACAGGGTGCTCGACTTGTAGTCTCGTGTTCATTTCCAGGAAGTAAAACGAACTATCTTCGGCGAGGAGAAATTCAACTGTTCCTGCCCCCTCATAAGCAATGGATTTAGCAGATTCAACCGCGACCTGCCCCATTGTCGAGCGTAGGTCTGAGGTCAGAACAGGGCACGGTGCTTCTTCCACCACTTTCTGGTGTCGACGCTGCACGGAGCAGTCACGTTCACCCAGGTGAAGGGTATTACCTAGGCGATCAGCAAAAATCTGGACCTCAACATGGCGAGGTCGAGTGATTGCTTTTTCAAGAATGAGTTCACCGTTACCAAAGGCATTTTCAGCTTCTGATCGCGCCAGTTCCAAGCCAGTCGCAAGTTCATCTTCGCTCTCAACAAGACGCATACCTTTGCCACCGCCACCAGCAGCTGCCTTTACCATTAGCGGGAAGCCGATGGATTTTGCGGCTTGTTTGAAAGCGTCAGGAGACTGATCTTCGCCTTCATAGCCCGGCACGCAAGGAACCCCCGCCTCAATCATTTTACGTTTAGCAGCGGCTTTGTTGCCCATCAACTCAATGTCTTGTGGTGACGGGCCAATGAAGATTAATCCGGCTTCTTTACAAGCCTGGGCGAAGTCAGAACGCTCAGACATAAAGCCGTAACCGGGGTGAATTGCGTCAGCACCACAATCGATAGCCGCCGCGATAATCTTGTCGCTGTTCAAGTAAGAGTCGGCAACTGGGCCTTCGCCAATCAAGACCGCTTGGTCGGCGAAGGCTTGATGGGGAGAACCAGCATCAGCCTCTGTGTAAATGGCAACGGTTTTTATTCCCACCGTCTGCGCGGTTTTCATAATCCTGAGTGCGATCTCTCCTCGGTTAGCAATCAGAACTTTGTTTATCTTTGTGACGGTCATGGTTTTGTTTGCCTTCCTGCTTTGCGCATTACATCCGGGCAATGCCGAAGGAGTTGGGAGATAGGTGCCGCGATCTGGCTTCTGCACAAGTCTCCAAACAGAAACCCAGAACCTTTCTCGTGTCACGAGGATCAATCATACCGTGATCAAGCAAATGGCCAGAGGTGTAGAAGGCATCGCTTTGTCTGTCGAAGTGTGCAGTGATAGCAGCTTTTTGTTTGGCCATTTTTTCAGCGTCGACTTCTATGCCTTTACGCTTTGCCGAATTCACCATGACCTGCTCCATGGTGCCTGCAGCCTGCTCGCCGCCCATCACGCCAGTTTGAGCCGAGGGCCAGGTGAAGAGAAAGTCCGGATCGAAGGCATGGCCACACATACCGTAATTCCCCGCGCCAAAGCTGGCTCCTATATAGAGTGAGATCTTTGGAACACGGACGTTTGTTACGGCCTGTATCATCTTGGAACCATGCTTAATCATGCCAGCATGCTCATAGACCTTGCCGACCATATAGCCCGTTGTATTGTTCAAGAATATGATCGGCATATCGGCCTGGTCGCAAAGCTGAAAGAACTGTGCCGCCTTAGTAGCTCCATTGGGATCGATAGGCCCGTTGTTGCCGATCAGGCCACAAGCACGACCGAATATGGAAGCCTGAACGCAAACAGTTGCAGGGCCGTAGTCAGGTTTGAACGCCAACAAATCAGAGCCGTCCACCAAACGCGCCATTACTTCGCGGACGTCATAGGGTTTGCGGTAATTCACTGGAACAACACCTGCGATTTCGTCTGATGATTGCGCTGGTTCTATAAAGTCCTTAGCTGGATGATCGCGAACCCGATCGTTCCAATTGAGGCGACCGACAACCTCGCGTGCGATTTCAATACCGTGGGCGTCGTCTTCCGCTAGGTACTCAACTAGGCCTGTCACTGAGGCATGCATTTCAGCACCGCCCAGCTCATGATCTTTGGCCACTTCCCCCGTCGCTGCCTTAACCAAAGCTGCGCCCGCCAACATGGCCATACCGTTCTTTTTGACACCAATCACATAGTCACTCATTCCAGGCTGATAGGCGCCACCAGCCGTCGATGGCCCATGGAGAATGGTGACTGTTGGAATGCCTGCCGCACTGAGTTTAGCCAGGCCAGCGAACATACCTCCGCCTCTTGCCCAGAGTCCAACAGTGTAGGCCATCAAGTTAGCACCCGCACTTTCAACGCAGTGAATGAAAGGTAGTTTCTGTTTAAGCGCAATGTCCAAACAACCCAGCGCCTTCTCAACCGACATAGCGGTCGAAGCGCCAGCATTGATACCGGAATCATCGACAAAAACCAGCGAGCGGACACCGGAAACAAAACCTATGCCGGTGATCATCGAACCACCTGGAAGAGAGGTTTCAGGGTTAGTGTCATCAACAAGATAGGAGGCCATGTTGAAGAGCTCTAAGAAAGGCATGCCTGGATCCAGCAAAGCAGCTAAGCGTTCTCTAGGCGAAAGCTGTCCTCGTTCCTCAAATCGCGCACGTCTTTCTTCAGACTTGTCAGCGGCCCTTCGCTCCAACGAACGCATCTTCTCGACAAAGGCCAGCATATCGGCTCTGTTTTGTTGAAAGCTGTCACTGCCGACTTGGATTTTGGACTGAAAGTGGCTCATCTATCGCTCGCAAATTCGTTTGTTAGGCTAGGGTACCTTTCACAATATTGGTAAGCTGACACGTAAAAGGCGGTTTGTTAAGGTTTGATTCCCTATTTTGTCGACCCTTGCTATCGACCGCCACACTTTGACCCGTTCAATGGAAAGTTTTATGACGTAAGGGACGCAACAAACCCGGGTCAAAACCTCATGATAAACCCCTTCGAAACCGAAGAACGCGCCGCCTTCCGTTCCACTCTTCAATCCTTTGTGGAAAGCGAGATCAAACCCTTTGCTGATGGATGGGATGAAGCCGCTGCCATTCCTTGGGAGCTTCATCAAAAAATTGGCGCTCTGGGGGTGTGGGGTTTTGGCATTGATGAGCGCTACGGTGGGCTGGGTTTCGACGATTGTTTCATGCGAGCGGCCTACAATGAAGAGCTTGCCAAATGTGGAGCCAACGGTGTACCAGCGGCACTCAATGGTCGGATGATCTCCCTGGAACCAATCCAGCGCCTGGCCAACGAAGACATCAAAGATCGCGCCCTTGCTGACATCGTCGCAGGCCGTAAAGGCTCTAGCTTAGGCATCACGGAACCGGGGGGTGGGTCAGACGTTGCCAATCTCACAACCAAGGCTGTGAAAGACGGTAACCACTACGTCATCGATGGCTCCAAGACCTTCATCACCGGGGGCATGAACGCAGACTACTTCGTCATTGGCGCCAGAACAGGTGACGCAGGATGGGGCGGTATTTCGCTGTTTTTTGTCGATGCGGATACTGAAGGCTTTAGCCGCACGCCGCTGGACAGAAAGATGGGCTGGTGGTGCTCTGATCAAGCCACACTCTATTTTGAGGACTGCCGTGTCCCGGCGACGAACCTGATGGGCGAGGAAAACGGTGGCTTTTTAGCGATCATGGAGAATTTCAACCTGGAGCGCGTCGCGCTCATCGCTGGAATGCTGGGCATGATGAAAGTTTGCCTGGAAGAGTCGATCGCTTGGGCGCAGGAACGAGAGACCTTTGGCAAGCCGATGATTAAGCACCAAGTCATCCGGCACAAGATCGCCGACATGTCAGCCAAAACCGATGCGGTCGAAGCCTTGCTCAATCACATCTGTTGGGCTGTGAACAACGGCGACATACCAGTGGCAGAAATTTGCAAGGCCAAATTCTTCACTTCAAAAGCCTTAGAGTTCTGCGCCAGCGAAGCCATGCAGATCTTCGGTGGCGCTGGCTATCTGCGCGGTAACTTGGTCGAACGCATTTACCGCGAAGTCAAAGTCATGGCCATCGGCGGCGGCTCCGAAGAAATTATGCGCGACCTGGCCGTCCGCCAGATGGGGTTGTGAAGCTTGCCACTGTAAGGCTACGTTCTTTTGCTTCGATCTATGGCCAACTTATACTGATGCTATAGCCAATAAATTTGCACAACAAATTGACTTTGACACACAATTAGAGTCCTCGTCTAGGTCACATCAATCGAAAATATGAATGTTTTCTGAGCCTGCTGAAAAGCGAGCTCGTCTCCCTTCTAGGCATCTGGTGTTTCAATCATTTTCACGATGAATTCAACGCCAGAGTCGCCATCTCTGGCCCAAAGTCAGAACCGCCGATACCAAATTTTGGCACATCATTGAAGCTCACTCGACTTGAACTTCTGATCCTTCCCGAACGAATACCCTGCGCAAAGCTCTCTATCTTCTGGAAGATTTCCATAACTTTTGGGCGAATGTTTTCGCCATCGACTAAAAGGGGCAAAGCGGAGCTGGAACGCCGGGCTGTGTGCAACACCGCACGGTTTTCGGTGCCGTTTATATTTTCCAGTACAAACATAGCGTCGCGACAGGAAGCAACACCGTCTTCTTCTGCCATCAGCAAAAAAGGGAAAGCGCTGAGCGGTCAATGGAGGTTTTTGAGAAATCTAAAACCGCACCGTCAGTTTCCACGGAGAAACTGTCGAAACGCTCTGGATCGTCGAACAAGGACAGAATTCGATGCTGCTTTATTGAAGCGTCATTTTCGGCCAGTTTGTTCCAAATCTCATTCATCATCCTTTACCCAATATTGACGCCTCACGCGCCAAAGCTTGGACCCCACTCCAATCCCCTGCTGCCAAAAGTTCCTTAGGAGCCACCCAGCTGCCACCCGCGCAAAGGACGTTGTTGAGCTCCAGGTAAGAGACAGCGTTGTTGGGACTGACCCCGCCAGTCGGACAGAAGCTGATCTGCGGCAAGGGCGCCGCCATGGCCTTTAACGCTGGCACACCACCAGCGGCTTCGGCAGGGAAGAACTTTGCTATGCTGTAACCTCTTGCGAGTAACTTCATCGCTTCGCTCACCGTTGCGGCGCCAGGTAGGAGCGGCAAAGCTTCTTCTTCGCAGGCAGCGAGCAGTTCGTCGGTGACACCAGGTGAAACGCCAAAGGTAGCACCGGCCTCTTTGGCGGCACGGACTTGGTCTGGGGTAATAAGAGTACCGGCTCCAACATGCCCACCAGAGACTTCAGACATGATGCGAATTGCCTCTAGGGCATCTGGTGTCCGTAAGGTTACTTCTAAAGCTGGAAGCCCGCCAGCCACCAAAGCTTCTGCCAATGGTCGGGCTGTGCCAACGTCTTCAATCACTAAAACCGGAATGATGGGTGCAAGAGTACAAATTTCGCGGATCAAACCGTTAGCGCTGGTTGGATCAAGACTCATCAGGCAGTTCCTCCAAAAATTGTAGCACCTTCTGTGGCAGAACCAACAGAGTTGCGAAAAGTTGCGAATAGTTCCCAGCCCATTCCGAATTGGTTCGCCAAAAGGTCAGCTTCCACGACTGGTCGATCAATCACGCCCGAAGTAATGATCTCTAGCTTTCCTTCGAGGGATATCTCCGTCCCCAAAGCGCGCAATAGGTCCACCATCAAAGCTTCTTCCGGTCCAGAGCTCCCAGCATCGTAGGCGTTGGGTTTCAGGTGAGAGCTTTCCCAACCCGATGTAATCGGATCCGTCCAGGTCCAGGCAGCTTCGAGCTCGTCACCGCGCATGAAGAGGGTTTGATCGCCACGAATCACATCCATGATCAGACGCTTGTAGGCATCTTGAGGCTCAGCCCCTTCGTCCAGGGCTGCTGCGAACGACATGTCCAGTTTTCCTTTTCTCCCCCAATTGTAACCTCGCTGCCGCCTAGCTTTGAAAATGACATTGGTGCAAGGATACTTCCAGCAACAGGTTTAGGTGTAGGCATAATCCAATCTCTTTGTTTGTTGAAAGGGGTCTCGCCATTCATTTGGGTTGGCGTTGCCTATTAGGAAAGACTAAGAATGTATATAATGTTAATTGACCATGAGGCTAAGCTGAAACTCGATAAAACACCCGGGTTCTAAAAAAGGGTCACGCTTATCGCTCCCGCTTTTTGCCCCGATCTGTTGCCATACAACATTGAAGAAAGTGAATCACGCGACAGTTTGAAAGACGTCTCTGTCGCGACACTTGCAACCGCCCTGTTCAAACATGGCCTGTGCCATCAGGTTATCCCAAGGCGTAAATCCGCTCGGCTGGAAGGGCGAAAACATGGTCGGTCCCGCTTTCACGTTGCGATACATTCCAGCGCGAGAGGATCGCAATCAACTGTCGGAGGTTCAAAATCCTGAGCACCCACGATGCATAGCCATCGAAACTTACCCGCCAGACTATGTCCCTGTTATGGATAGCCGCAAGCAAGTCGACGCTGCCTCCGCAGGTGATATACTCATCACACGTTTGATGAAACGCGGCTGGGCTGGTGTGGTTACTAACGGCGGTTTTCGTGATGCTTCGACAATAACCGAGCTAAAAATCTCAGCCTATCACACACACCCCTCCAGTCCCACGAACCTGACCAATAACGAAGCCATAGCAATCAATGAGCCAATTGGTTGCGGCGATGCACCAGTCTTTCCAGATGACATCATCGTTGGCGATGCGGATTGCGTAATCGTCATTCCAGCAGAGATTGCTGATGACGTAGCTAAGGAAGCTGTCGAGATGACCGTTTATGAAGATTTTGTTGTAGAACGAGTTAAGGATGGCGCATCAATTACCGGCCTCTGTCCCTGCGCTAAGCAAGTCAACCAGGAGCTGTTTCAGATTTGGTGCAAAACAAACGGTCGCTAATTTCCATTGGATTCTATGTCATGATGTTTAGGGAAGCATCCTCATTTCCCTGACTGCACCTTGCTTTCTGCTTTACAAAACCATTAGGCACATTAAGGGTCCCTATCTTCGTTGTTAGGGAAATATCATGGCGCAAAATGCCACCATTTATAAAGTTGAACTTTCCGTTTCCGATATGGATCGCCACTATTACGAGACCCATAAGCTTACCGTTGCCAAACATCCTTCGGAAACGGATAAACGATTAATGGTGCGTATTCTTGCTTTTGCACTGAATGCCCATGAAAATCTGGAAATGACCAAGGATCTTTCAACGGATGACGAACCAGATATTTGGCAGAAAAGCTTAAATGGCGAGCTTGAGTTGTGGGTCACCTTGGGCCTCCCTGGCGATAAGATTATTCGTCAATCCTGCGGCAAAGCCAAAGAAGTGATCGTCTATTCTTATGGCGGTAGGACAGCCGAAATGTGGTGGGAAAAAACCCAAAACAGCACCACGCGATTTGATAACCTTCAGGTCATAAACTTTTCAGAGCAAAACATCAGTGAACTAGAGGAATTGGCAAATCGTTCAATGGCGTTACAGGTTAACATCCAGGATGGGGATGTGATGGTCAGTGTTGATAACAGCATCGTTTACTTAACCCCAGTCAAATGGAAAAGTAACGAATAGACATAATTGTCGCCTCTTAGGCTTTGTTTACCCATTTATTACATTTGGCTTGATTGCGAATGAAATGAACGAAAATTCAATGTTGAAGTAAATATGACGTTGACCGAACTATAGGAGAACAAACACCAAGGCGGAAACTAATTTGAGTTACGTTTTGTCAGAACCGACTCAGGTAAGTGACAGAGGCAAATTTCCGGCTTTTGATTTCCGATAAATGGTGCTGCCGGGGATTTTCGATCTTTTGTTACCTTCCGACCTCTAACTACAATAATTATTTAATAAAATCAATGGATTGATTGAAACTTACGTGGGTTTCACAATGCTTGGACAGCCAAAATTGCACTACATTTTGCACTACAATCTAGCTCCGGAAATTCGGTGACATCCTTTGTCGATGTCTCATCGCACAATTACGATAACAATTTTGGTACAAGCCGAAAACGCAAGGTCGTCGGCTTTCGCAGCCTCTGTTGTTGCCCTCATCCCTGCAGTAAACTTAATAGTCATTTACGTTGTTAACCGCGCTAGCAGATGTTCACCAAGTTGCTCCCACAGTACCGGGTTCTTATCGCAAGAGCATCGGATTACCCACGTGACTTCAGCGTAGATAGTCGAATAATCAAATGCAGATTTTCATCGGGTCCCGCTCCTATCAGGCATCACGACACCAAAAGTGGGATACTGCAGTTACCCAAAATGTACTCTGTAACACCACCAAAAATTTGTTCTGAAAGTCGATTGCGGCTGTAGGCGCCCATGACTAACAATTCACAATCTTGCTCTCTGCTAACTGAAAGAATGGCCTGGCCGACAGAGCCT